>NZ_PGDQ01000008.1 GCF_003073135.1 Euzebya rosea | reverse complement strand
GAAGATGCTGCGCACCTCCGCACAGCTGGTCGACCAGCCGGAGGTGGACCGGGCGGTGACCGACGGGACCCTGTCGACCGACCAGGCGGTGGTGGTGTCCGAGACCGTCGCCGATGCACCCGATCGTGCCGGTGAGCTGATCGTGGACGCCGCCTCCCAGACGTTGCCGGAGCTGCGGAAGAAGGCGCGTGACATCCGCACCGCTGCCGATCCGGACCGGGAAGCGACCCGTCGCAGGCATCTGGCGCGGCGGGCGTTTCGGTCGTGGACGGAGACCGATGGCGAGTGGAAGGCGTTCCTGCAGGCCCCCGGAGACCTGGGTGCCCGGATCGAGGCGGCACTACGGGGCGAGCACGATGCGGTGTTTCGTGCCGCCCACGCCGCCGGCCGTCGGGAGGACGATGCCTGCTACCGGTTCGATGCGCTGCTCAACCTGCTCGACCACCCCACCACAGGCCCGTTCACCATCGACTCGTCCAGCCCGACTGGCGAGGGTTCCCAAGCGGTCTCCACGACCACGCCGGCCCAGCCGACGCTCCCCGGAGCCGACGACACCGCCGACCTGAGCAGCAACGCTGCGGACACGAGCGGGATCGGTACCAGCGACCCCCAGAGGGACAGGACCAGCCCGGACAGCCCCGACCCGGACAAGCAGCATGTCTCGGAGCCCAACGCCACTGATCCCGACGCCGGATCGGGAGGCCATCCGGCGTCGCAGCGACATCGACCCTCCGGCAGGCAGACCAAGGTGATCATCCGCGTCGACGGCTCAGCCCTCGTCCGCGGCGAACTCGCCGACGGCGAGGTCTGCGAGATCGCCGGCATCGGCCCCGTCGCACTCTCCGCAGTCCGCGAACAGATGCTGGACGCCCACATCGCCTACGTCATCACCAACGCCACCGACGTCACCGTCGCCCACCTCGGACGACAGGTCACCGCACGGCAACGCACCGCACTGGAAGCCCGCGGCTACCGATGCGAGGTACCCGGCTGCACCGCCGACCACCTCCTGGAGATCGACCACGTCACCGGATGGGCCATCACCCGAACCACCCGCCTGGACGACCTCGCCTGGCTCTGCGCCGCACATCACCGCGACAAGACCAGACGCAACCACCAGCTCCACGGCCCACCCGGCCAACGCATCTGGACCACCGACACCGGCGTGGAGATCAGCCGCGACCCACCCGCCCACGCTGCCTGACACCCACCGGAACCCACACGCACCGGCCGTACCCGGGACGCCCGGTCCTTGAGCCGCCACACCGTCGTTGCCGACGACACGCGACCAATCTCGCCGATCGACCGGCCCGAAGCCGGGCTTGGCCCTCCGCCGATGTCTGTGCAAGGTGCGACCAACGCCACCCCGCGACCGTCACGGAAGATCGGGCTCTCCCACCGGTGTCGCCGCGAGGTGCGATCAGAGAAGCTTGTTCGGCAGAAGACGAGCCACTCAGGCGGGATCAAGGACGCTGGTCGAACGTCGATCTCGGGCGGTGTCGCTGCAAGGTGCGACCAGGGTGCCCCTTGACCACCCGCCGACCGATCTCGGGCGGTGTCGCTGCAAGGTGCGACCAGGGTGCCCCTTGACCACCCGCCGACCGATCTCGGGCGGTGTCGCTGCAAGGTGCGACCAGGGTGCCCCTTGACCACCCGCCGACCGGACTCGGTCCGCCGGTGTCGCTGCAAGGTGCGACCAGAGGCACCCCTCGACCGACCGGACAACCAACCTCGGTCCGCCGTCGTCGCTGCGAGGTGACCAGACCAGCCTCCTGCAGCTACAGCCGGATGACGCGCCGGGCTCGGGTCATGACGTTCAGCGCGCCGTGCAGGCCGCGGTCGAGGATGGAGTCCTCGTCGGGCATCAGGCCGAGCTCGCGGGCCATCTGCATGCCGTCCCAGTAGGTCCGGGTCGACGCGATCATGCCGTCGGCATCGACAGTGATCAGCTCGCTGCCGATGACCTCACCCGAGGCACCGGTCGGCTGGTACCCGTCGAAGGGGCCGCCGGTGAACGTGCCCGTCGCGGTGAACTCCAGGGCCACGGTGTCGCCCTGGACGATCATGGAGTCCTTCGTCCGCTGGAAGTCGGGGAAGGCGGTGAACAACATCTCCAGCGCACCGCGGATCGCATCGCGCCCCGTGTAGGTGCCGACCGGCAACCACAGGAGCGTCGCGTCCGGTGCATGCATCTCGAGCAGTCCGTCGATGTCGTGCGCGTCGATACGCTCCTGGTAGCGATCGATGACGAGGTCGAGTTCGGCCATGGCAATCCCTCCGGTAGTCGGCTACCGGGTCGCCGCAACGCAGCAGGCCCACGACCAACGTACGCCTGCCCACGCCAGCCGTGAACCCCTCTCATCACCCGCTTCAGGTCAGCTCGGAGATCTCGAACAGATGGCCATCGGGATCGCGGAAGAACGCCCGCGTCTCGCCCTCCCGTACGTGCGGCGGGGCCAGGAACGTCGCGCCGCGTTCGCGCAGCAGGGTGTACAGCCCGTGGCAGTCGGCGACGCGGAAGATCATCTGTGCGCTGACTCGGTCCGGGTCCTCCGGCGGCGCCAGGTGGACGGTCGGCTTGCCCTCGTCGGGGCCGCCGCCCTCGACCAGCAGGAGCCAGCTGTCCAGCAGTCGGAGCACGACCGACGTCCCGTACTCGCCCGTCACCTCGGCGTCCAGCACCGAGACGTACCAGTCGCGGCTGGCCACCGTGTCGGTGACAACCAGCATGGTGGTCAGGGCAGACGCCTCGAAACGCTCCATGCATGCACCGTAGAGGCCGATGCGCAGCAGGGGAACCCCGGCCCGCTACCCCTCTGCACTCCTTCGCCGGCGCTGCTTCGCCGCCACCAGCGCGAGGTCGGCGGCGTGGAGCAGCGTCGTGGCGTCGTCGCCGCCCGGGCTCCTGACCGACAGGCCGTAGCCGAACGAGGGGGTCCGGGGGATCGCGGTCAGCCGGTTCTCGAGCGCACGGGCGCCCTGCTCGTCGATGTTGGGCATGACGACGACGAACTCGTCCCCGCCGACCCGGGCGACGTGGTCGGCCGCCCGCGCCTCACCGCGCAGCACGTCGGCGAACCGGCGGATGAGCGCATCGCCGGCGTGGTGCCCCTCCTCGTCGTTGACGCGCTTCAGGCCGTCGAGGTCGAAGGCCACGACCGTTACCTCGGTTCCTCGCCGGTCGGCCTGCGCGATCGCGGTGTCGAGCATGGCCATCAACCCCCGCCGGTTGAGCAGCCCCGTCATCGGATCGGTGGTGGCGGCGTGCTCGAGGGTGTCGACCATGACCAGCAGCAGGCCACCGAGGTGGCTGGTGACCATCAGGACGATCAGGCGGCTGATTCCCGACGCGATCTCGGTGGCCAGGCCGCCAGCGCCCGGCTGTCCGAGCGACAGCGCGACCCCGACGCTCGCGCAGAGCAGGGCAACGAGGTCGGGGATCGGCTGGCGCATCACGGCGGTGACGATCAGCACCGCCAGCATGTAGCCCGCGGTGACCGACAGGTCGGGACCGGTGACCCGGTCGACCAACGCCACGACCAGCACCAGCACGAGCGACGCGGTGACGGCGGCCATCGGCGGTAGCCCCCGTAGCCCAGCCAGCAGTCGCATGGCCCGTAGGGCCCGGACGTCGTCTCGTGCGATGGACAGGATTGTGCCTCCTGACGCAGGAGGAGGGGGCGAATCCCGCTGCCGAACCAGGCATGCCGAAAATCATGCACGCCATGCGTAATTGCACGGCGTGCAAATTCGTCTAGCCTCGGTGTCCATGTCCGCCGACACCCTCCGCGAGCGCAAGAAGCGCGAGACGCGAACCGCGATCATCGTCGCGGCGCTGGAGCTGTGCGAGCAGCGTGGGGTCGAGGACGTGACCGTCGCCGACATCGCCGAGGCGGCGAACATCTCCCGGCGCACGTTCTTCAACTACTTCGGAACCCGCGAGGAGGCGATCCTCGGCGGCAGCCGCCAGCGGTCCGAGGCGATCGCGGGGCTCGTCGCGGCCCGTCCGGCCGACGAGGGTCCATGGGAGGCGGTCCGTCGGGCATACGGCCAGTTCCTCGCCGAGGGCGGCGAGCCCGAACGCGAGTGGCTGGCCCGCGCCCGCCTGGTGCGGTCCAACCCCAGCCTGCTCCCGCAGCAACGCGCCGACTTCGCCCGACTCGAGCAGGCGCTGACCGAGGCGCTCGTCGTTCGCAGCGGTGACGCGGCCGACCCCCTGCGACTTCGCCTGCTCGTTGCCGCTGCGGTGTCAGCCGTCCGCGTCGCCTTCAACGCCTGGCTGGACGGCGAGGTCGACGGGACCCTCGCTGCCGCGCTGGACGACGCCCTGTCCACCGTCGGCGCCGGCTTCGACCGCATGCCCACGCACAGCCCCTGAACGACGTCGAACCGTTCCGCCAGCCCCCGGAGAGCCCGCCGATGCCACCGCCACGTTCCGCCACGCCCACACCCACGAGCACACCCGCCTCCACGTCCACGGGGGACAAGCCCGTGTGGCTCGTCTTCACCGGGCTGATCCTGGCGATGCTGCTGGCGGTGCTCGACCAGACGATCGTCGCCACCGCGCTGCCGACCATCGTCGGCGACCTCGGTGGACTCAACCACCTGTCGTGGGTCGTCACCGCCTACCTGCTCGGGGTGACGGTCACCACTCCCCTGTACGGCAAGCTCGGCGACCAGTTCGGCCGCAAGCCGATCTTCCTGGGCGCGATCGGCGTCTTCCTGATCGGCTCCCTGCTCAGCGGTACCGCCCAGACGATGACCCAGCTGATCCTCTGGCGGGTCGTCCAGGGCATCGGCGGTGGTGGCCTGATGGTCCTCGCCCAGGCGATCATCGCCGACGTCGTCAGCCCGCGGGAACGCGCTCGCTACCAGGGCTACTTCGGGGCGGTGTTCGGCGGTGCATCCGTCGCCGGTCCGCTGCTCGGCGGCTTCTTCACCGACAACCTGTCGTGGCGCTACGTCTTCTGGATCAACCTCCCCATCGGCGTGATCGCCCTGGCCGTCGCCGCGATCGCCATCCCCCACGTCCGCGCCCCGATGACCCGTCGCGTCGATGTCGCGGGCAGCGTCCTGATGATCGCCGCGGTCAGCTGCCTGGTGCTGCTGACCACGTGGGGTGGCGCGGAGTACGCCTGGGGGTCGCCGCCCATCCTCTTCCTCGGGGCGGCCACCGTGGTGCTCATCGGTGGGCTGCTGCTGGTCGAGCGCCGTGCGGTCGAACCCGTGCTCCCCCTTCGCCTGTTCGCCGACCGCACCTTCACCGTTGCCACCATCGTCGGGTTCGTCGTCGGCTTCGGCATGTTCGGGGTGATCAGCTTCCTGCCGTTGTTCCTCCAGGTCGTCACCGGTGCCTCGGCCACCGGATCGGGCCTGGCGCTCGTCCCGCTCATGGGCGGCCTGCTCGTCAGCTCCATCGGCGCCGGGCAGGTCATCGGTCGAACCGGTAGGTACCGGGCCTTCCCCATCGTCGGGACGGGGGTCGCCACGGTCGGCATGCTGCTGCTGTCGACGATGGGCACCACCACCTCCGGCGCGACCGTGTCGACCTTCATGGTCGTGCTCGGTCTGGGCCTCGGACTGGTCATGCAGGTCATCGTCCTGGCCGTGCAGTCGTCCGTGCCCGCCCGGGACATGGGGGCCGGCACGGCCAACGTGAACTTCTTCAGGTCCGTCGGGGCCTCGGTCGGCGTCGCGGTCTTCGGGGCCCTGTTCAACACGGGACTGGCGAGCCGCCTCGGTGACCTGCTCCCGGCCGGCGCCGCCACCCAGCTCGGTGAGGCGGGGGCCCGCGGGTCCACGGCGATCGCCCAGCTGCCGGCGGCGGTCCAGCAGGCCTACGTCGATGGCGTCGCCGGGTCCCTGACGACGGTCTTCGGCTGGGCGGTCCCCGTGCTGGTCGTGGCGTTCGTGGCGGCGTGGTTCCTCCCCTCGGTGGAGCTGCGCGGCACCGGTGTCGCCGAGGAGCTGGCCAGGGAGGCCGCTGCCGGCGTCGCGCCCGGCCAGATCGCCCCCTCGGTGGTCGAGCCCACCGCCGACCATGGGCTGCGACCCGCCGGGGCCTGACGTCGGTCCATCCGCCGGACCCGCCGGGGGTCACACACCGTCATGTCCCCCGAAACTGGAGGTCATTGACAGTTGTTCGGCCGGCTGCCTAGGTTGCCCCCGTGACACGCCTGATCCCCATGCGTGCACTCCTCCTCCTCGGCGCACTGCTGGCCGCCGCCTGCAGCGGTGCATCTGCCGACGAGGTGGAGGTTCGCATGCTGGACAACACCTATGCCCCCGCCGTCGTCGAGGTCGACCCCGGCGAACCGGTCCGGTTCCGCAACGCCGGCCGGGTCCCCCACAACGTCATCGCCGACGACGGGTCGTTCGTCTCCGTCGACGAGACGGGGGACAACACCCAGCCCGGCGAGGACTGGACGGTGACGATCGACGACCCCGGCCTGTACGCCTACTACTGCTCGCTGCACGCCACGCAGAACGAGGCGGGCCGCTGGCAGGGCATGGTCGGCACGCTGGTGGTGGGTGACGTTGCCGACGCCGTCGACGTGGCCGCGGCCGGGTCCGACGCGCCTGCCGAATGGACCGGGGAGACCCGGCGCGTGCCCGAGGACCACCCGACGATCCAGAACGCCGTCGATGCCGCCGACCCCGGCGACCTGGTCCTGATCGGGCCCGGCGTCTACAGGGAGGCCGTGTCGGTCACCACCCCCGGGCTGGTCATCCGCGGCACCGACCGCAACGAGGTGATCCTCGACGGCGAGCTGACCCGCGAGAACGGGTTCGCCGTCACCGCCGACGGGGTGGCCATCGAGAACCTCACCGCCCGCGGCTACACCGTCAACGGGTTCTTCTGGAACGGCGTCACCGGCTATCGCGGCAGCTACCTGACCGCCATCGACGACTGGGTCTACGGCATCTACGCCTTCGACTCCGTCGACGGGCTGTTCGAGCACAGCTACGCCTCGGGCTCGTGGGACGCCGGCTACTACATCGGCCAGTGCGACCCGTGCAACGCCGTCGTCACCGACGTGCTCGCCGAGTTCAACGGCCTCGGCTACTCCGGCACCAACGCCTCGGGCAACATCTGGATCGTCGACTCCGAGTGGCGGCACAACGTCGCCGGCATCGTGCCCAACACGCTGGACTCCGAGCTGCTGCCGCCGGCCAACGACGTGGTGATCGCCGGGAACTGGATCCACGACAACGGTGAGGTGGGCCGGGCGCCCAACCGCACCGCCGAGTGGTCCGCCTACGGCAACGGCGTGGTCCTGGCCGGCGTCCGCGACGCGGTGGTCCGCAACAACCTGATCGTCAACAACCCGACGTCGGGCGTGCAGGTCGTGTCGATGATCGACGAGCAGTTCTGGCCGTCGGGCGGCAACGAGATCCGTGACAACGTCATCCGCGGCTCGGGCCGGTCCGACCTGGCCATCGGCGGTCCGCTGGAGCAGGGGTCCTGTATCGCCGACAACGACGCGGACACCACCCTGCCGTTCCTCGCCGGGCTGCTGCACCGCTGCGACGGCATCAACCTGCCCCTGTGGTACGGACTTGCCACCGCAGCCGACCCGCTGGCCCGCATCGCCCAGGTCAACGCCGGCCAGAACCCGCAGCTCGCGCACGGCGAGGCACCCAAGCCGGAGATGGACTTCGCCCAGCTGCCCGGCGGCGCGGACGCACCGGTCGTGCCGGCGGTCGACGTGTTCGCCGGGCTGGACTTCGACCCAGATGCGATCGTCACCCCGACGATGCCCGACGGGGTGGAGATCGCCGACCGCCGGACGACCCTGTTCGGCATCCCGCTGGACGGCGGCTTCTGGCCGGTGCTGTACGGGGCGCTGATGTGGTGGATCCCCGTCCTCGTCTGGCTCCTCGGCGGGCTGTGGGCGCTTGCCCGGCTGTGGCGTGGCGAGAAGGCGACGTGGCAGAAGGCTGGCTGGTCCCTCGCCGCCGTCGGATGGCCGACCGTCGGCGTCATCGCCTACACCGGCCTGGCCGCCGACGGCTGGTCGTGGCGACGACGACTCCTGGTCGCCGTCGGTGGCACGCTGGTGTGGCTGATCGTCGTGGTGGCAGCGCTGCTGATCGGTGGAGTGGTCTGAACCGGAGAGGGACGATTCGTGAGTGACAGGGCCGAGCCCGACGAGGTGACGCCAGCCGACGGCGGCGCGGCCGGTTCCGGCGAGCCCACCACGACCGGCACCGCCGCGTCCGGGACCGCGGCCGGCCATCGGAGGGTCGGCCGGCGACAGGCACTCCGAAGCCTCGGGGGCGGGAGCCTGTCGGTCCTCGGTGGCGGCATGGCCATCGGCGCCGTCAGCACCCACGCGATCACCCACGCGAAGGGGGCGCAGGCTGCGGCACCGGTCGTGGGGTCGGCTGATGTCGACCACGTCGCCCACTCCGCGTCCGGTGGCTACCCGACCGCCAACCCCGGCGCCATGTCGGCGGAGCTGCCGGTGGGCGCGGCCGCCGGACCGTACGGCGGGCCGTACGCCGCCCCGGAGGACGTGGCCGAGGACGCGCTCGACGGGGTGACCGTCCCCCCTCCCGCGACGTCCACCTCCACGGGCGAGGCGGTCGAGGTCGAGATCGACGTGGTCGAGCGGGCCCATCGGATCAGCCGGAGCCACACCCTCCAGGCGTGGACCTACAACGGCACGGTGCCGGGTCCGATCATCCGAGCCACCGAGGGCCAGACCATCCGCGTCCGGTTCCGCAACGCCACCGGACACGACCACAACCTGCACTTCCACGGCCGGCACTCCCCGTTCCACGACGGCTGGGAGCCCGTGCCGCCGGGTGGCGAGACCGTCTACGAGATCGTCGCGGGGCCTGCCGGCGTGCATCCCTACCACTGCCACACCATGCCGATCGACCGCCACATCGCCCGCGGGCTGTACGGGATGTTGATCGTCGACCCGCCGGGTGGACGACCACCCGCCCACGAGGTGGCGCTGCTGCTGTCGGGCTTCGACCTCGACGAGGACGGCCGCAACGAGGTGTACGCCTGGAACGGCATCGCCGGCTTCTACGAGAAGTTCCCGATCAAGCTCCCCACGGCCGAGCCCGTCCGGGCCTACGTCGTCAACGCCACCGAGTTCGACCCCCTCGCGTCGTTCCACCTGCACGCCGAGACCTTCGACGTCTACCCGGCCGGCATCGGCGACACCCCGGCGTTCTCCAACGACGTGGTCACCCTCGGCCAGATGGACCGGGCGATCCTGGAGTTCACCCTGTCCGAGCGTGGTCGCTACATGTTCCACCCGCACCAGCACTCCATCGCCCACCGCGGCGCGATGGGTTGGTTCGCCGCGATCTGATCGGCCGCGCCCGATCGCCCGGCATCGGGACGGCGCGTCGGCCGGGTCGACACGAGACACTGCCGGGCGTGACCGTCGAACGCCCGCCCCAGGACCCTGCCGCCCTCCTCCACCGTCGTCGGCGGATCCTTGCCTCCCTGGACCTCGAGATGGGCCGCGGGCTGGAGATCGGGCCGCTGTACCAGCCGGTGGCGCTGAAGGAGGAGTGCGACGTCCGCTACGTCGACGTTCACCGCACACCAGGGCTGCGCGAGTACTACGCCGCCCATCCCGGGACGCCGATCGACGAGATCGTCGAGGTCGACTTCCCCCTCGTCGTGGGTGACCGCACCCGGTCGCTCGCCGAGGCCACCGCCGTGGCCGGCCCGTTCGACTGGGTCGTCGCCTCCCACGTCATCGAACACGTCCCCGACCTGATCGGCTGGCTGGCCGACATCGCCGACGTGCTGGTCGACGGCGGTCGGCTGTCGCTGGCCATCCCCGACCGGCGGTACTCCTTCGACGCCCGACGACCCGCGACGACCGTCGGGCAGATGTTGCTGGCCCACCAGCACGGTGACACCCGCCCGTCGGTCCGCGCGGTGTTCGACCACCACCACGAGGCGGTCACCGTCGACGCCCGGGCGGCATGGGACGGTCGACCCGGCCGCGAGACGACGATGTTCCCGCTGGAGACCGCGCACCACATGGCCGTGCGAGCCATGACCGAGGACACCTACATGGACTGCCACGTGTGGCTGTTCACCCCGCGCAGCCTGGTCCGCCAGCTGCAGGTCCTCGCCCGCATGGGCTACCTCGACTTCACCGTCGCCCACGTCGACCCGACGGCCGTGGACACCCTGGAGTTCTTCGCCGTGCTCGAGCGCATGCCCCGTGACCTCGACCCGGCCGAGCGGGCCCGCTTGGTCGAGGAGGGGTTCGTGCTGCCGGCCGACCACGTCCGTCCCGAACCCGAGCCCGACCCGCGGTTCGTCACGAGCGAGATCACCCACCGGGAGCAGGCGCTGCTGGACACCAAGCGGCGGATCAGCAACCGCCTCAAGGGACTGCTCAGCCGTCGGTGAGGTCGGCGCACCGGATGGGGGCACGCCAGTCGGCGTCGCCCTGGCGTGGCGGGATGACCACCTGCGCGATCTCCTCCGGTGACGTGCAGGCGTCCTCGGCGATGTCGACCTCGACGTTCCATGCGGGGCCGGCGGACCGCAGCGTCGTCGGGCGGGCGTCGAAGGACCACACCGCCAGGAGCAGCACCCCGCCGAGCACCAGCCCGGGCGTGACGACGCCGGCCAGCATCCCGGGCCGGAGCTGCACGGCCTCGAGGCTGCGGAGGATCGCGACGAACAGCAGGATCCCCGGCACCAGCGCGTAGCGTCCGCCGTTGGTCGGGACGTGCCCACCGTCCCAGGTGACCGCCAGCTGGACGTCCGGTCCGCGCACGAACAGCAGCGCCGCGAAGAACACGACGCTCCCGAGGACGAGGGCGACCGTGGTCCCACGTGCGGCGGTGGTCTGCTCGCGGACGATGCCGGCGACCAGCAGGGCACCGACGGCGAGCGCCACGACGACCACGAGCACGGCGCCCAGGGACAGCCACAGCCGCTGGCCGATGGTGTGCCCGGTCACCAGCTCGGTGACGACCCGCTGCAGGTAGATCCAGATCAGGTCGAGGGGAGCGCCGCCGGCGTCGCCCACCGACTCGCCGGCACGCATCCGGCCGAGCACCGCCACCGCCTGCACAGCAGTCCCGACGATCGTCGCCCACACCGGCCACAGGGTCGGGGCCGACAACGACCGACGATCACGCCACACCCGCCAGGCTGCGACCGGCCCCAGCAGCGGGGCGAAGATGGAGGACAGCGTCGCGGTCAGGCAGACCACGCTGCCCAGCGCCTGACGGCCCCGTCCACCGCGTGTGTCGGCCAGCGCCAGCAGCCCGCCGGCCATCAGGTAGTAGTGCAGGTTGGTGATGTTCGCGAGCGTCTCGTAGGCGCCCCAGGTGCACAGGACGACGAACGCGGCCAGCGCCGTCCGTGCCCACCGCGTCGTCAGCAGGCTGGCCGAGGCGAACCAGCCGTAGGTCGCCAGGCCGGCCACGATCCCGCCGGAGGCCAGCGAGAACCACGCGTCGACCAGCCGGACGGGCAGGACCGTCGCGACCAGCGCGAGCAGCCGCGGGACGGTGTGCAGGTAGCCGGCGTAGGGATGCCACAGCGACCGAGCGCCGAGGTCCCATGCCTCGAACAGGAACAGGCGGCCGTCCTCGGCCCAGACCGTCGCCCATGGGGGCGCCCCGCTGTACCGCACCTGGGTGGCGACGGTGGCCCCCACCAGCGCCAGCAGCACCAGGCCGATCGTGCGCCGACGGTCGGGGGTCATGGCCGGACGGTACGGACGATCAGCGTCGTCACGCCGGCGACCGCGACGGTCAGGCCGGAGAAGGTGACCAGGGCCGCCCGCATCGCCAGGTCACCGCCCGCCCCGCTGACCATCACGACCCCGGCCACGGCCAGGGCCAGCAGCCACGGCGGCGCCAGCGAGACGTGGCGGTCGAGCGCGATCACGACCTGGTTGGCGAGCAGCGCCGCGCAGGCCAGGAAGACGGCGGCGGCGGTCAGGCCGGCGAACGTGGGGCTCGGGCGCAGATCGGACCCGAAGGCGATCGCGACCAGCGGCGGCCCCAGCACGACGCCGGCACCGGCCACGGGCAGCACCGCCACGAGGCCGTAGCGGATGACCTTGCGGATCCGCGGCCACAGCAGCGACGGCTGGTGGGTGGCCTGCTGGAGGTACGGCAGGATGCGGGCCAGCAGGCCGGAGTACAGCAGGACCAGGGGCGCACGGGCGGCGGTGGTGGTGACGAACACCATCGAGGTCACCGCCGGGTCGGCGCCGAGCAACGCGGTGACCAGCGGCCCGCCGGCGAGCAGCACCTGCGCGATGGCGTTGGCGAGGGTCGTGGTCGCAAGGAACGGCGTGGCCGTGGTTGCCGGTTGGGCGGGCCTGGCCGACGGACCTGCTGCGGACTCCTCCGCTGGCGTGGCCACCACGTCCCCGCGTGCCGCAGCGCGAGCCGGGGCCGGATTCGAGCCGAACAGGCGTCGCGGCCCGTGGCCGGCCAGCACCCACCAGGCTCCCGACACGAACGCGCCGCCCGCAAGGGTCAGGGCCAGCACCTCGGCGCGTGGCGCGATGATCATGGCCGCCACGGCGATCACGAGGCGCAGCAGCGACTCGCTGCCGGTCAGGACCCCGTAGACGGTGAACCGTTCGTCGGCGGCGCTCAGCCCGCGAGCGGCGACATGGGTGCCGAACCCCAGCGCGATCAGCCCGGCGGCGAGGGGCCACACGGGATCGGTCGACCCGAACAGCTGCATGGCGAAGACGCCGGTCAGCGTCGTCAGGCCGATGACCAGGCCCACGATCCAGGTCCATGGCCCCCGTCCCATGCGGCCGGTGCGGGTGACGTAGGCCTCCAGGGACAGCAGCCCGACGGTGTGGATCAGGTACTGCAGGGTCCACAGCACCCCGACGGGGGCGTAGTCGTGCTGGCCGAGCACCCGGGCACCGAGGATGGTGAAGGCGTAGGCACCCAGCCCCGATGCGATCCCGCCCATGACAACAGCGCGCGTGCTGCTGTCGCGGCGCGCGCTTCGGGCCGCGGCCTCTGCACTCATGCCATCCATCGTCGCAGGCCCTCCACCCGGCCGATCGACATGCCACCCGCTCTCGTGGACAGGGGTGGACGGTGTAGCTTCCCCCGCTTGATGGGAGATTCCGGGGAACCACAGCAGGGCAACGGCGTGGGTGTGCGTCGTGCGCTCGTCATCGTGCCGACCTACGAGGAGTCGGCCACGATCGGCACGGTCCTCGAGCGCCTGTTCGCGGCCGCCGACGAAGGTACCGAGGTGCTCGTCGTCGACGACGGCTCCGCCGACGGGACCAGCGAGATCGTGAGGTCCCACCCCCTGGCCGGTGACCGGGTCCACCTCCTGGAGCGCGGTGCCAAGCTCGGCCTCGGGTCGGCCTACCGCGACGGCTTCGCCTGGGGCATGGCGCGCGACTTCGATGCCCTCGTGGAGATGGACGCCGACCTGTCCCACGACCCCGCCGACGTGCCGCGCCTGCTGGCGGGGCTGGAGGACGCGCACCTCGTCATCGGGTCCCGCTACGTACCGGGCGGGTCGACGCACGGCTGGGGCGTCGGCCGCAAGGTCCTCTCGCGGTTCGGCAACCTCTACGTGCGGGTCGTGACCGGGCTGCCGGTCGCCGATGCCACCGCCGGCTACCGCGCCTACCGCACCTCCACCCTGCGGGCGATCGGCATCGACTCGATCACCTCCGAGGGCTACAGCTTCCAGGTGGAGGGGGCCATCCGCACCTGGCGGGCCGGCTACCGGATCGCGGAGGTGCCGGTCGCCTTCTCCGAGCGCGAGGAGGGGCAGTCCAAGATGCACGGCGGCATCGTCAGGGAGGCGCTGCGGCGGGTCATCGCCTGGGGCCTCGAGGGCCCGCGGACCCCCCGCACCGTCCGCGAGGTCGAACCGTGGACCGGACACCCGGACAGGCGCTGAGACTTTCGGAACCCGGGGTCAAGCCCCTAGGGTCGTGGTGTGGTGGACATTGGGGAGGATGTTTCGCAGCAGTCGGCAACCCGTGACGTGGTTCGCGCGTCCCAAGTGGTGATGCATCGTTTCGTGCCGCTGCTGGCGTTGGCCTGTCTCCTCCTGGCGTCGGTCGGTTCGCCTGCCGCCGCGCAGGACGCCGGCGCCGGGGGCGACCGCCTCGCCGTGGATGTCGCCGTCGGGTTCGACGGGGTGGGCAGGGGGTCCTCGTGGACGCCCGTGACGGTCAGCTTCCGTCCCGACCGGCCCATCAGCGGCGAGCTCCGGGTGCAGTCGAGCAACGACGCCTTCGGCACGACCAGCACGACGGTGATCCCGCTCGAGCTGGTCGCCGGTGCGCCGGTTGCCCTGCGGACGGTCGTCCCCCCGGGCCGGGTGGGGGTGACCGTGCTCGAGGGCGACGACGTGATCGCGTCCCCGCAGCAGCAGGGGGCAACCCACCGCGGCCTGATGCTGGTCGGGTTGCTGGGTCGCGGGCCGCGGCCCGCCGGACCGGCCGTCACCCAGCTGCCGCCGTCGACGACCGCCCGGTGGGTCGGGGTCGACACCGACTGGCTGGACGTGCCACGGGCCCTGGCCTCCCTCGACCTGCTCGTCGTCGAGCCCGACCAGTGGGCGACCCTCGGGGAGGACGACCGGCAGGAGATCTGGCGCGAGGTCACGACCGCCGGCATGACGCTGGTCCTGACCGGACAGGTCGACGACACCCTGCTGCCGCAGCCGGTCCGCATGGACGCCCCGCCGCCGGACGCCATCGTCGTGCCCGCCACCACCAGCGACGGTGCCGAGGGGCCCGACGCGGGTGCCGTCATCGCCCCCGCCGGGCTGGGACGCCTCGTCCTGACCGACGCCGACCCCAACGTCGACACCGACGTCGCGACCTGGGAGGCGATCGTCAGCCCGCGGGGGGTGCTGGACCCGCTGCAGGACGGCGAGTCCTACGACAGCCAGCCGTTCGCCGCCCAGGACCTGCTGCAGTCAACCGGCAACGTGCCCGAGATCCCGGCGATCCCCTTCCTCGTGCTGTTCCTCGTCGCCTACCTGCTGGTCGTCGGCCCGCTGACCAGCGTCGTCCTGGCCCGACGTGGCCGGCCGGAGCTTGCCTGGGTGGCCGTCCCCGTCGTCGGGCTGGTCTTCGCCGCCGTCCCCCTCGCGCTCGGCGGCTCGACGGACGGCGGGACGACGGTGACGTCGCAGGTGCTGACCTGGTGGGTCGACGGCGTCGGCGAGCAGCGGGTTGCCGCCGCGTGGCGCACCCCGACATCGGGTGCGGTCGAGGCCACCCTCGACGGCACGGACTGGACGGCCTCGGCATGGGGCGGCCAGATCGGCGACGCGGCGGTCAGCCGCACCGACACCGACACGGCCGTCCGAGGCCAGCTGCGCGGCGGCGAGGTCGCCGGCGTGCTGGGTCAGCGTGTCATCGACGACCCCGCCCCGCTGCAGGTCGCCGCGACCGCTGGCGCCAACGGCATCACCGTCCACATCACCAACACCACCGCCGACGCGGTCGAGGACGCCCAGCTGGTCATCGGCAACCGCCGTGTCGACCTCGACCCGATCCCGGGCGGGGAGACCGTCACCGTCGCCGACGACCCCGGGCACCTGCAGCGGTCGCGGATGCAGCTCGACGCGTTCCCCACCGACGCCGACCGGTTCGGTGTGGTGATGCAGGCCCAGCCCGACGTCGCGGTGGCGGAGGAGATCATCGTCGAGATCGGCCCGGACGGCACGCAGACGGAGTTCGCCCAGCCCCTGCCCATGCCGCTCCCCGACGGCGGCTTCATGGGGCCGGGTCAGGGGTCGGGGCTGCTGCCCGCGGCCCTGCGGCTGGGCACCCCCGGCATGGTCTGGGTGGTCGCCCCGGCCAGCAGCGACGGCCCGCTGGTCGACGTCGACGGGGCACAGGCGCAGGAGGTCTCGACGATGCGCGCGGTCGGATCACGGATCCGCTTCGACGCGCCCGTCGACACCGCGCCGCCCGCGGCGTTGCTCACCCAGGTCGTCCGCCCCATCCAGGGGACCGGCGAGTGGATCGGTCCGGGCGAGGTGCTCGGCCCGAACCAGGTGCTGCGCGTCCAGCTGCCCCCCATGGCACCCGGCACCGCCATGGCCGGGTTCCTCCAGACCTTCGACGGTGGCGTCGAGCTGTGGGACGCCACCGCCCGCACGTGGCGCAACATGCCGCGGCAGTTCGGTGACGTGGCCGCCTCTCCCATCGCCTCGCCTGCGGGTGAGGTCTGGATCCGCATGAACGGCCAGGTCGACGGCACCGGGCTCGCCCTGGCCCCACCCGGCGTCGTCGCCGGGCCCAGCCCGGAGCAGGGCGGCGCCCGCGGCGAGCTCCAGCCGATGCCGATGCCGCTGCAGACCATCCCCGCCATCGAACCCCCCGTCCCGAGCCCGACCGCGGAGGTGGGTCAGTGACCGCGGCCGCCTCGCCTCCACCGCCGCCACCGGGTGCCCCCCGTCGAACAGCCGTGCCCGACACCGCAGATGCGGCCACGGGGACGGCTGTCGCCGACCCGCCCGCCATCCACCTCCGCGGGGTGACCAAACGGTTCGGGCCGACCCAGGCCGTCGCCGGCATCGACCTCGACGTCCCTGCGGGATCCCTGGTCGGCCTGATCGGACCCAACGGGGCCGGCAAGACCACGACCATGAAGTCGATCGCCGGGCTGCTCGCACCCGACACCGGCGTGGTGCAGGTCTTCGGCAACGACCCGATCCGGCAGCCGGGGATCGTCCGTCGCCTCGTTGGCTGGATGCCCGACTTCTTCGGCGTCTACGGCGGCCTCTCGGTCCACGAGTACCTCGACTTCTTCGCCGCCGCGTACAAGGTGCCGAAGGGCGAGCGGGCCCAGCGCGTGGACGACCTGCTCGAGCTGGTCCGCCTGACCGACAAGCGACGCACCGACGTCGAGGGGCTCAGCCGCGGCATGCAGCAACGGCTCGGACTGGCCCGCGCGCTGGTCCACGACCCCGAGGTCCTGCTGCTCGACGAACCCGCGTCGGGGCTGGACCCCCGTGCCCGCATCGAGCTGCGCGAGATCCTCCGGGCCCTCCACGGCGACGGCAAGACCGTCCTGATCAGCAGCCACATCCTGACCGAGCTCGCCCAGATGTGCGACAGCGTGGTGATCATGGACAGCGGCGGGGTCGTCGCCTCCGGCCGCACCGCCGACCTCGAGGCCAGCCTGTTCGGCGGGCACACCGGGGTGCGCATCCGCCTGCCCGACCCCGCGGGCACCGACGCCGCGGTCGAGTCCGCCCGCACGCTCGGCGCGGCCGTCGAGCACGTCCAGCCGGGGGTGATCTACCTGCGCGTCGCCGGGGCCGACGCCGAGGTCGCCGCGCTGGTCCGGTCACTGATCGGCGCCGGCGTCGACATCGCCGAGCTGACGCAGAAACGCCAGGACCTCGAGGAGCTGTTCATGTCCCTGACCAACCAGCGGAGCGCAGCCCCACCCCCGGCGGCACCACCGCCCGCCGCTGGACCGGCGGCCACCACCCCGCCACCGGCCGACGGGAGCCAGTCGTGAACCCGGTCCTCCGCCGAGAGCTGCTGCGCCGCTGGCGCCGGCCCCGGGCCACCCTGGTGCTGGTCCTGTTCCTGCTCGCCCTGTCACTCGTCACGTGGGGGCTGCACGAGATCGGTCGCCGGGTCCTCGAGGGACAGGCGCAGTGGATCGGCGCCGACGCCGCGTTCCTGCGACCGCAGCTCGGCCGGTTCATGGTCGAGAGCGTCCTGGCCACCCTGCTCGGGCTGGTGCTCGTCGCCGCCCCCGGCTTCGCCGCCGGACAGATCGCCGGTGAACGGGAACGCGGCAGCCTGCCGCTGCTGCAGGCCACCCTGATGACGCCCGGCCAGATCGTCCTCGGCAAGCTGTGGGCCTCCACCGCCTGGGTCGGCCTGCTCGTCGTCGCGTCGCTGCCGCTGGTCACCATCAGCACCGTCTTCGGTGGCGTGGAGCTGCTGGACGTCGTGCTCGGCCTGGCCGTCGTCCTGCTGATGGGGCTGTGCGTCGGCGCGATGGCGCTGGGCATCTCCTCGGTCGCCAAGGGCACCACCTCCGCCGTCGTCATGACCTATGCCCTGGTGCTGCTGCTGATCCTCGGCACCGGCTTCGTGGCGATCCTCATCGGGCTGGTCCGGGGAAGCCCCGAGAGCGCGATCATCCCGCTGTACGCCAACCCGTTCACCGCCCTGGCGGGTGCGGTCAACACCGGTGAGGTCGGTGGGATCCTGTCCCTTCCCTCCCCCCTGACCCCCTTCGCCTACCTGCTGCGTGCCGGCGACTTCGACAACGTCGGCTTCGGGGTCGACTTCGACCGGACGTGGCACTGGCTCAGGGGTGTCGGCCTGCTCGTCGCGTTCGCCGCGCTGGCGTTCCTCGTGGCCGTCCGCAAGGTCCGCCTGACCCGACCGACCGTCTCGGCCTCGATCGGCCCCGCCCGCGAGCCCGCCCCCACGACCGCAGGGCACCACGATGGGTGAGGGCCTGACCCGGCTGCTGGCGATGGTCCGGCGTCGGCTGCGCGTCAACCGCCTGCTGGCCGGGCTGTCCTTCGGCATGCTGCTCGCCGGTGGGCTGGTCCTGTGCTGGGCGCTGGTCAGCCGGCTGACCGTCCTGCCCGACGTCGACGGCGCCGTGACCGTCGTCGCCGGCCTGGTCGCCGTGGTCAGCACCGTCGCGGCGACCGCCGGTCGGATCGACCCCGTCCAGGCCGCCCGTGTCGCCGACCGGTGGCTCGACAGCGAGGACGCGTTCACCAGCGCGCTGGTCCTCCCGACCGACGAGGTGTCGGACCCGCTGGGGCTCGCCAGCCTCCAGGCACGCCGTGCCGAACGCCGGGCAGCGGAGGTGGCCGAGCTGCCAGGGAAGGCCCTCGTCCCGACACGCCGCCTCGCCGTCGGGGCATCCGCCGTCGCCCTCGCCGGACTGCTGATGGTGGTCCCCAACCCGCGAGACGACGACCGCGCCCGCCTGGAGGAGGAGCGGCTGGCGGCCGAGGAGGCTGCCGAAACGCTGGAGGAGGCGGCCGACCGGCTGGAGGAGGCCGACGCCGACGCGGCCCCGGCGCTGGCCGACCAGCTGCGCGACCTCGCCGAGGAGCTCCGCGAGGCGCCCCTGGAGGACGCGCTCGCCGAGCTCGACCGGGCCGCGGCCGACCTGGCCGACACCGCGGAGGCCGAGCTGCCACGAGAAGTCGCGCTGGACGGCCTTGCCCAGGAGCTCGCGGGTGCGCCCTTGCCCGGCGGCGGCAGCGGTGATCCGGCTGCCGAGCTGGAGGCGCTCGCCGCGGCGATCGAGGCCGGCGAGGTCACCGACACCGAGGCGCTGGCCGAACGGCTCGGCGAGCTCGGCGAGGCGCTCTCCGACGGCCTGCCCGCCGCCGCAGCCGGACTGCAGGCCGCGGCGGCGACGCTGGGGCAGCCCGGCGGCCAGGCCACCGCAGCCGCGGCCCTGCGTCGCGCCGCCGACGCTGTCCGCGACGCCCAGGCGGCGACCGCCGACGCGGCTGCGGCCGGGGCGGCTGCGGCCGCGGCAGAACGCGCGGCCGGCCAGGCCCGCGACGGCGCCGGCGACGGGAACGGCGACGGCAACGGCGATGGGAACGGGAACGGCCAGGGCAGCGGCGACGGGAACGGCGGCGGCACCGGGAACGGCCAGGGGCAAGGACAGGGTCAGGGGCAAGGACAGGGGCAGGGCAGCGGTGGTGGTGGCGGTGGACCGGGTGCCGTGGTCGATGCCCCCGGCACGGGCAACGGTGGCAGGGGCCAGTCGACACAGGGCCAGTCCGGCCCCGGCCAGGCCCCCGGCGAGGGACAGGAGACCGCGACCGGCCGAGACCCGCTCGCCCCCGTCGACCCCGACGAGCAGGTCTTCCTCGGGGGCACCCCCGACAACCTCGACGACGCCCCCGTCACCGGTACCCAGGAAGGGCAGGGCATCGCCTCCGACGCCCGCGTGCCCTACCTCGACGTGCTCGCCGACTACGCCAGCCGCGCCACCGCCGCCGTCGACCAACCCGGCTACCCGCTGCGCCTGCGCGACACCGTCCGCGACTACTTCGACCGCCTCGCCAGAGGAGCCAGCCAGTGACCCAGCAGCCCGCACCCCCTCCTGCCCCGCCGATGCCGCCGCGCGGCGACGCGTCGTCCCGGGCGGCCGACGCCGAGGCGGCCATCGCCCACGCGCTGCGGCTCGGCGAGTCCATCCGCAGCGAGGTCAGGCGGGTCATCGTCGGTCAGGCCGACATGGTCGAGGAGGTGCTGGCCTGCCTGTTCGCCGGCGGGCACGTCCTGCTCGAGGGTGTCCCCGGCCTGGGCAAGACCGTCCTGCTCAAGTCGCTGGCTGGTGCGCTGCGCATGGACTTCAGCCGCGTCCAGTGCACCCCCGACCTGATGCCCGCCGACATCCTCGGCACGACCGTCCTCACCGGCGACCAGGCCGGGGCGTTCCAGCCGGGTC
The DNA here is from genome assembly GCF_003073135.1 of Euzebya rosea. NCBI lineage: Bacteria > Bacillati > Actinomycetota > Nitriliruptoria > Euzebyales > Euzebyaceae > Euzebya > Euzebya rosea. The sequence continues at coordinate 204,515 of NZ_PGDQ01000008.1, read as the reverse complement.
CGGTCTTCACCAACCTGCTGCTGGCCGACGAGATCAACCGGGCCACCCCCAAGACCCAGGCCGCGCTGCTGGAGGCCATGGCCGAACGCGGGGTGACGCTCGGCGGCACCACCCGTCCGCTGCCCGACCCGTTCCTCGTCCTCGCGACGCAGAACCCCATCGACATGGAGGGGACCTACCCGCTGCCCGAGGCGCAGATGGACCGGTTCCTCGCCAAGGTCCTCGTGCCGATGCCCCCGGCCGATGACCTGGTCGACATCCTGACCCGCACGACCGGCACCACGTCCGCGGAGGTGCGACCCGTCGCGACCGTCGACGACGTCCGGGCGATGGTCGCCCTCACCAGGTCCATCCCCATCGCCCCCCACGTGCTGCACCATGCGGCCGCCCTGACCACCGCCACCCACCCCGACCGGCCCGATGCCGCCGACCCGGTCAAGCGGTACGTGCGGCTCGGCGCCTCTCCCCGTGGCGCCCAGGCGATGGTGCTGCTGGCCAAGGCGACCGCGCTGCTGGCCGGACGGGCCCATGCGTCGGTCGACGACCTCCGACGCGCCGCGCTGCCGGCGCTGCGCCACCGGCTGGTCCTCGGCTACGAAGCTGCCGCCGCTGGCGTCACCGCCGACCAGCTGGTCGCCGCCGTCCTGGACCGCGTCGGCCCGCCCGACCCGCAGGTCCGGGGCGCCTGAGGTGCCTGCCGCCCTGCTGCAGCCCGCGGAGCTGGAGGCGCTGCGGCGGCTGCAGCTGCGTGCGCGTCGGCGGGTGGCAACGGGTGGCAGCGGACAGCACCGTGCCCGTGGGCACGGCAGCTCGCTGGACTTCGACGACTACCGCCCCTACCAGCCCGGCGACGACCCACGCCGCGTCGACCACCACGCCCACCAGCGGCTCGGTCGGCTGCTGGTCAAGCTGTTCGAGGCCGAGGACGAGGTCGGCCTCCAGGTCGTCGTCGACACGTCCGCCTCCATGGCGTTCGGTGACAAGGCGACCGTGGCCTGCCGTCTCGCCGCAGCGCTCGCCGTCACCGCGGTGCTGGGTGGCGACCGTGTGCGACTGGCCACGACCGACGGCGAGGGGGGACTCGGACCGTGGCAACGCGGCCGGCCGGCGGTCGGCGCGACCCTGGCCCGGCTCACCGCCGTCCGTGACCACCTCGTCGACGGCGCCGCCGTCCCGTCCGACCCTGCGCGCGTGGACGCCGAGGACCCGGCGCTGGCCGCCATCCGCCGGTGCCTGCCCGCCAGCGGACGGGGGCCGGTCGTGCTGATCGGTGACCTGCTGACGCCAGGCTGGCCCGACGTCATCCGGCTGCTCGGAGCCGGCCGTGCCGGCGGGGCGATCGTGCACGTCGTCGGCCGCGACGACCTGGACCCCTGGCTGGACGACGACCCGCGCCTGGTCGACGCCGACCGGGGCACCGAGATCGACGGAGCCGCCACCCCGGCGGCCCGACGACGCTTCGTCGAACGGCGGGACGCCTGGCTGGACGGCGTGGACGCCACCGCCGGGGCGGCCGGGGTGACGTGTGTCCGGATCGTCGACGACCTGCCGGTCGACGAGCAGATCCTCGCGCTCCCCCGCAGCGGGGTGGTCGGGTGAGCCTGCTCGCCCCCCTCGGGCTGGCCGCCGGCGCCCTGCTCGGACCGCTCGTCCTCTGGTACGTCCTGCGCAGCCGCCGTCCCCGGCGGGTCGTCGCCTCGACCCTGCTGTTCGCCGACGAGGCCGAGACCGCCTCGGCCGCCATCCCGTGGCAGCGGTTCGCGCCCGACCGGACCTTCTGGATCATCGCGCTCGCCCTGCTGATGGCAGCACTGGCGCTGGCCCGTCCGGCAGTCGCCGTGCCCGCGGAGGTGTCGGACCACACGATCGTCGTCGTCGACGGGTCCGCGTCGATGCAGGCCACCACCGCCGACGGGCTGGCCCGCATCGAACATGCCCGCGCCGTCGTCGCCGAGCTGGTCGACCGGGCCGGCGACGGGCGCCTGGTCTCCGTCGTCCTTGCTGGCACCCACGCACGCGTGATCGCCGACACGCTCCCGGCCAGCCAGGCGGAGGCGGCGCTCGACGGCATCCGCGCCGACAGCACCGCCGGGGCGATGGACGAGGCCCTGACCCTCGCCGCAGCGATGATCCGTCCCGGCGAGGACACCGTCCTGCACCTCGTCACCGACGGCGGCATCAGCCCCGACGCGGCCTCGCTCGCCCCTCGCGGCACCATCCTGGACCTGGTCGGCGAGACCGGCCCCAACTTGGCGATCGGTGCGGTGCGCGCCGTCCCCCTCGGCGGCGGCAGCGCCCGGCTGGTGGTGCAGGTCGACAGCCATGCCGACATCCCCCTGGACATCGTCCTGACCGTCACCGTCGACGACGACACCGTGGCCACGAGGGCGGCGACCGTCGACCCGCGCGGTCGCAGCGACATCGAGGTCGACATCGAGGGCCTCGTCGGTGACCCCGACGGCAGGCCCCCGGTGCTGGAGGCCGCCGTCGTCGTCGACGACACCGGTCCCGACGGCGAACGTGTCGCCGATGGGCTGGCCCACGACAACCGGGCACGGGTCGTCCTGCCCGACCGGCCCGACGTGCGCATCCTGCACGTCGGCCCGGACAACCTGTTCCTCGACGCGGCCCTGGCCGCCGTCCCCGGTGTGGACGTCACCCGCGCCGACACGATGCCCGCCGCGCTGACGGCACGGCCGGACGGGGACGGCCCCGGTGGGCCTGCAGGCGTCGACGGCGGCGAGGACGTGCTGGACGGTGTCGACCTGGTCGTCGCCGACCGCGTGGACCTGCCGGCCGTCCCGACGGTGCCGATCCTGGCGTTCGCCCCGACCAGCCTGCCCGACGACGTCACCGTGACCGGCCGGCGTGCCCTGCCGACCATCACCCGCGTCGACACCGCCGACCCGCTGCTGGCCGACGCCGACCTGTCCGACCTCGCCGTCGCCGAGATGGACGTCGTCGAGGCACCGTCGATGCGCCGGCTGGTCGACGGCCCCGGTGGGCCGCTGCTGCTCGCCGGGCGGGTGGGCGACGCGTCGATGGTGCTGCTGCCCTTCGCGCTGGCCGACTCCAACCTGCCGCTCCAGGTCGGCCTGCCCGTCCTCGTGGCCAACGCCGTGCAGCAGCTGGCCGCCCCGACCACCGACGTCCCGCTGACCGCCGGGGCCGACCGGTCCCTGCCGCTGCCCACCGGGGTCGAGGCGACCCTGACCTCCCCCGACGGCGCCACCGTTCCCGTCGGCGGGTTCCGGCCCAGCGCAACGCTGGACACCCCGGGCGTGTGGACCGTCGCCTACGACGGCACCGTCCCGGACACCGCCCCCCGGGTGCTGGCCGTCAACCCCGACACGGCCGAGTCCGACCTGGCGGTCGTCGAACCCGCCCTCGGCACCCCGTCCACGGCCGACACCACCACCGTCACCGCCGGCGAGGTCGCGCAGGAGCTGGCCCTGCCCGGCGACACGGCGCTGGCCACCGACGGCCGGATCGAGCTGTGGCGATGGTTCGCTGCCGCAGCCGCCGCCCTCGTCGGCCTGGAGGTCCTGCTGCAGGCGTGGGCCGCGTGGCAGGTGCGCGGCGTCGATGGCCGGACGGTCCGGCGTCCCGACCGGCGACAGCGAGTCGCCACCGGCATGCGCGTCGCGGCCCTCCTCCTGCTGGTCGCCACGCTGCTGGACCCGGCCATCCCCCTGCGGGGACGGGACGTCGACGTGGTCTTCGTGGTCGACGCGTCAGCCAGCATGGGGTCGGGTGGCCAGCAGGCAGCGCTCGAGTGGGTCAGGGCCGCAAGCGTCGACGCCGCGGAGGACGACCGCATCGGTGTGGTCCTGTTCGGGCGTGACGCCCAGGTCGCCCACCGGCTGCTGAACGCCTCGCCGAGCGTCCTGCCGCCCGTCGTCGTCCGCGAGGACGGCAGCGACATGGAACGCGCGGTCAGGCTCGCCGGAGGCCTGCTCGGCCGGGAGAACCGTCGCCGGGTCGTGCTGCTGACCGACGGGCGGGCGACGCAGGGCAACCTCGACCAGGCCGCGGCGCTGCTGGCCGAGACCGGCATCGGCCTGGACGTCGTCCGGGTCGGCGAGGCCGGCGTCGCCGACGTCCTGGTCGAGGCCGTCGAGGCGCCCGCGTCGGTCCGGCAGGGTGAGGCCTACCCCATCGACGTCGTGCTGCGCAACGACACCGGACGCGATGCCGAGGGTGTGCTGGTCGTCCGCATCGGCGACCAGCAGGTCGCCAGCCAGCAGGTCCAGCTGCCGCCCGGCACCTCCACCATTACCGTCGACCACGTGGCCGGTGACGACCCGCTGGACCGCATCACCGCCGAGCTGCGCAGCGGCGAGTCGACCGTCGCCCGCAACGACACCGGCCAGGCCGCCGTGAGGGTCGCCGGGCCGCCACGGGTCCTGATGATCGCCGACGACCCGGCCGACGCCGACCCGCTGGCCGCCGCCCTGGAGGCCGGCGGGGTCACCGTCGAGCAGCGGCCCATCAGCCAGGGCCTTCCCACGGCCGACCGGCTGCTGGCCAACGATGCGATCGTCCTGGTCGACGTGGCCGCCCCGTCCCTCGGGACCGCCGGCATGACCGCCCTCGACGCCGCCGTCCGTGACGGCGGGGTCGGCCTGGTGGCCGTCGGCGGCGAGCAGTCCTTCGGGCTCGGCGACTACACCGACACCTCGCTGGAGGACCTGCTGCCGGTCTCCTCCCGCATCACCGACCCGCTGCGGCGCCCGCGCGTGGCCGAGGCGCTGGTCGTGGACTCCTCGGAGTCCATGGGGGCCTGCCACTGCGCCGACGAGGCCATGGGCGGCCCCATCCAGGAGGACCCCGGCGCCGTCCAGAAGACCGAGATCGCCCGGCAGGCCGTCCGCCGTGCCGTGCAGGCGCTGGAGTCCACCGACACCGTCGGTGTGCTCGCCTTCGACACGCAGTCCCACTGGGTGCTGCCGCTGCAGCAGGTCCCCGAGTCCGCGGTGGTCGAGGACGGGCTGGCGCAGCTGCAGCCGTCCGGCAACACCGACATCCCGCAGGCGATCCGCGTCGCCATCGAGGGTCTCCGCGGTGCCGACGCGGAGCTGCGGCACATCGTGCTGTTCTCCGACGGGTTCATGGGCGACCTCACGGGCCTCGGGCCGGTGGCCGACGAGGCACTGGACGCCGGCATCACCCTGTCGGTCGTCGGCACGGGCGAGGGCAGCTTCGACGAGCTGGAGGACATGGCCCGGCGGGGCGGCGGCCGCTACTACCCGGGACGCGACCTGTCGGAGATCCCCGAGATCCTGGCCGCCGAGGTCATGCAGGTCGCCCGTCCGCTGGTCAGCGAGGGCAGCTTCGTCCCGACCGTCACCGGGCTGGACGACGCCACCGAGGGGCTGGACAGCGCCCCGCCCCTGCTGGGGTTCGTGGCCACCACCGCCAAGCCGACCGCCCGCCGGCTGCTGACCGTCGGCGAGTTCGCCGATCCCCTGCTGGCCACGTGGCAGGTCGGGGCGGGCACGGCCACGGCGTGGACCAGCGACGCGGCTGCCCGCTGGTCGGCCGGGTGGGTCGGCTGGGGTGGCTACCAGTCGTTCTGGGCCGACGTGGTCAAGGACACGTTCCCCGACGCGACGGGCGACACGATCGATGCGTCGGCCACGGCCGGGCCGGGTGGCCTGGACGTCACCGCGCAGGTGCCCGCCAACGTGGCCGGCACCACGGTCACCGCGACGGTCGTCGACCCCGACGGCGTCCGGCACGAGGTCGAGCTGCACCGCGACGACTTGGGCGGGTTCTCCGGCACGCTGCCCGCCGAAGCGGAGGGGGTGCACCTCGTCAGCATCCTCGCCACCGACGGGGCCGGCGAACCCATCGGCCGGGCGACCGTTCCGGCCGTCCGGGCCTACCCCGCGGAGTTCGGGGCCGCCCCCGCCGACGACGCCGCCCTGACCCGGGCGGCCGAGCAGACCGGCGGGCTGGTCGACCCGGCGCAGGCCGCGGCGTTCCGCAGCGACGACCTGGACCCGGGCCGGCGAGGCGTCCGCATCCGGTCGTGGCTGCTGGTCGCCGCGATGCTGCTGGCGGTGGCCGAGGTCGGGGTACGACGCCTGCGCCTCGAACGCGGTGACCTGCGCCGGCTGCGGTCGCGCACGGCCGATGCGTCCCGGCCGTCGTCCCGGTCGACCGCCGGCCCGTCGAGCACGGTCGGGACGCCGTCGACCACCGACCGCGTGTCGGGTGCGTCGGGGGTCGGCCACCGCGGTCCCCCCGGCGGATCACCCCCGCTGGCCAGCCCCGGCCCCGAGCCGTCGACCGACGCCGGCCCGCCCGCGCCCCCTCCTCCTCCCGATGGTGAACCAACTCCCACCGCCGGGGAACCCGCCACCGGCCTGGCCGCCCTCCGCAGGGCCCGCGACAAGGCGTTCGACCGGGATGACTCCAGCCCCTGGTGACGCGTGCTGGATCCCGGGCCGCCCGTCGTGACCACCCGACACGCGCGTCGGCGTGGTCAGGCGTCGAGCAGATCGCGGAGGAGGGGAGGGATCAGCTCGCGGGTGTCCTCGACGACCTCGTGGGTGGCCAGCCAGGCGTCCAGCTCGGCCAGGGGCACGCGGTCGAGGGCGGTGACCTCGCCGTCCGCGGGGTGCAGCTCGCCGTCGAAACGGGCGACGTACACCCGCCCGACCAGCGACGCGGGGTCGGTGGGCGACGCGGCCGTCCACTCCACCTCACCGAGGTCCTCCAGCGGGATGCCCTCCAGGCCCGCCTCCTCGGCCAGCTCGCGGCGGGCCGCGGCCTCCCACGGTTCGCCGACGTCGCAGATGCCGCCGAACGCCAGGTCCCAGTGGCCGCCGGCCAGGTCCTTCCACTCCGCCCGCCGGTGCACGACCACCTCGTCGTCGCTGGTCAGGACCACGACGTAGGTGGAGCGGTGGCGCAGCCCCTTGGCGCGCATGCGGGCGCGGGGCACCACGTCGGCCACCGACCCGTCCTCGGCCAGCACCTCGACCGGCTGCTCGGCGGCTGAGGTGGCCCCGACCGGTGTGGCCAGCTCGGCGATCACGGCGGCGACCTCCTCGGGGGCGAACTCGAGGGTGGCGTCGCCCACGGTCAGCTCGACCCGCTGCCACGACGGCATCTCCGACGGCCACGACTGGGACCAGACCCCGATCCCCTGCTCCAGCGCCAGGCGGTGGGCCCGGACCCGGAAGTCCGCGGCGGTCGTGCGCATCGCCACGTGGAACATCGAGACCTGCGGGGGGTCGGGGACGACCTCGACCCCGTCGACGTCGGCAAGGGCAGCCGCGACGGCGCGGGCGTGAGCCAGGTAGTCGGGCATGCGGCCCAGCCGAGCACGCAGGCCGGCGAGGGCGCTGGCGGCGTAGGGCCACAGGGCGAACACCGTCCCGCCGTGTCGGTGCCGCCACTCGCGGGCACGATCGACCAGGTCGTCCTCGCCGACCAGGCAGGCCCCCGCGATGGCGCCGAGCCCCTTGTAGAACGACACGTAGACGCTGTCGAACAACGCGGCGACCTCGGCGTGCGGGCGGTCGTACCCGGCGGCGGCCTCCCACAGGCGGGCCCCGTCCATGTGCACGGCCATGCCGCGCTCGCGAGCCCACGTGGTCTGGGCGACCAGCGCGTCCCAGGACGGCAGGCGACCCCCGATCTCCCGCTGCGGCAGCTCCAGCAGCAACGTCCCCGCGGGTTCGGCGATCGCCTCGAGGTCGGTGAGGGAGAGCAGCTCGACCGGCGACCCGACGGGCCGCAGGGTCAGGCCGTGCAGGCGCTGGGGACCCTCGTCCTCGTGCAGCAGCAGGTGGGCGGTCGGGTGCATCAGCGCGGTGGCGCTGCCCACGTCCTCGGCGTGGATCCGCAGGGCGATCTGCTGGGACATCGTGCCCGACGGCATGAACACCGCGGCGGGCTTGCCCAGCAGCTCGGCGACCTCGGCCTCGAGCTCGGCGACCACCCCGCCGCCGCCGTACCGGTCGGCCTCGACGTCGTCGGGCAGCTCGGCCAGCAGGTCAGCAGGCGTGCGCTCGCCGTGCCAGTGGAGGAACCGGGTGCAGCGGGCCGCCAGGGCCCGCTGACGGCCGGCGTCATCCATGGTCGTGGTCGTGCCCGTGTGTGTGCGCGGCGTCGAGCTTCGCCCGTGCCTCCGCGATCAGGTCGGGGTCGGCGGCAGGGCTGCCGTCGGAGAGGATGCAGAACTCGTTGCCGTCGGGGTCGGCCAGCACCTCCCACGTCACGTCGGGGTCCTCGTGCTGGCCGATGTCGACCCGTGTCGCGCCGAGGTCCAGCGCCTTGGCGACCGCCGCGGCCTGGTCGTCGGGCCGCAGGTCGAAGTGCAGCCGGTTCTTCCCGGCCTTGGGGTCATCGACCTCCACGAACAGGATGGGAAACCCCTCCCCGTCCCGCGGGCCGATCATGACCTCGCCCTCGTCCTCGAACGTGCGGACCCACCCGAGCAGGTCCTCGTAGAACATCGCCAGGGCGTCGGGGTCGGGTGTGTCGATGAGCAGGGCGTCGACGGTGATGCGCATGGCCGGCACGATACCCGCGCCGGCACCTCCGTCGACGGGGTTACTGGATGGCCAGGTAGCAGAGGTAGCGGGCCTCGGTCGACAGGTCGGTGGCCACGTCCGATGCGAGGGTCCACGACAGGGCGCGGTCCTCGTGGGAGGGGATCAGGTCGGCGTCGCTGCCGTCGAACCGCAGGACGTCGCCACCGCGGATGTAGTCGACGGTGTAGATGAAGGTGCGCTCGCCGTCGACGACCCAGTGGGCGGCCGACGCCGATCCCGCGACGGGCTGGAAGAAGGCCAGCTGGGAGATGTGGCCGGTCCGTCCGTCGACGTGGAACACGCGGGTGCCGTGCTCGTACCAGCCGGCGGCGACCATGATGTCGCCCTCGGCGGCCACGCCGGACGCGATCTCGGTCGCGGTCGGCTGACGGGTGTCGAACCAGTGGCCCGAGCAGCCCAGCGCGTTGACCGCGGCGTTGCCGTCACCGTCGTAGGTGCCCGACTCGGGGCGGAAGACCTCGATGGCCTCGAACTGCGTGCCGTCCTCCCAGTCCGCGATCGACCACGACGCCAGCGGGCCCGACCCCGCACCACAGGTGCCGGTGAAGTTGGTCTCGCCGTTGCCCAGCATGATCTCGCCCGGGGCCAGGTTGGTGGGCAGGCCGTCGGCGTCGAGGATCACCGGGTCGGTGGTGGTGTCGCGGGGCTCGTAGGCCTCGAAGTCCAGGACCTTGTTGTTGTGCTGGTACTGGGTCCCGAAGTCGCCGTGGTCGGCCCTGTTCGACTGGCTGATGACGAGCGGGACCTGCGGGTCGGTGACGTCGAGCATGACGATCGGGGTCGTGTCGGTCGTCAGGACCCGCTCGAGGTCGCCGTCGCCGTCGAGGTCGCGGTCGCCGATGACCTCGACGTTGTGGCCGCCGCCCGGACGCGACCCGATCTGGGCCTGCACGACGTCCTTCCAGTCCCCCACCAGCTCGGGGTTGGACTTGTCGGACATGTCGTAGATGTCGCCGTCGGAGCCGTAGACCCAGTCGCACGCATCGTCGATGCAGTCGACGATGTGGGCACCCTCCAGCAGGATCTGGCCCTCCAGGGTGATCAGCACCTGCCCGGTCGCCGCGATCGGGTCGCTGACGGTGAAGACGTAGTAGTACGCGTCGACGGTGAACTCGCTCATGAGCACCGTCCTGCCGTCGGCCGACACCGACACGTCCTCGTTCTCGAAGTTGGGGATCTCGAAGCGGCCGAGCGGCACGGGGAACGCCGGGTTGTCGACGTTGTAGATCGTCAGCCCCTGGGCGCCGGAGACGTAGAAGCGTCGCTCGCCGTCGGGCATCACGTGGTAGCGCGCACCGATGCCGGAGGAGTCCGCGGCGAGCGTGCCGAGGTAGTCCATGTTGTCGCTGGAGAAGCCGCCGGGCCCCGGGGCGGCGTCGACCAGCAACGAGCCGGTGTCGGTGGCCGCGTCGAGCGACGGCAGGGCGGTCGCGGGCATGATGCCGGCAGCCAGGGCAAGGAGGGCGACGAGTGCCGCGAGGATGGTGCGCATGGTGCGTGGTTCGACGTGGGTGCATGCGTTTCCTGCCCGGCGGTGCCGGTGGGTCGTGGCGACACGGGCGGAATCAGCGCCCCGCGGGACCGGTTGGGTCGGACGTGGCAGGGTTCACGCCGCCACCACTCGAGGAGGAGCGCCACGGTGATCACGACGTCACGATGCACGTTCGACAGCCCCAGGGGACACGAGCTGTCCGCCCGCCTCGACGTGCCGCAGGGCCGGGCCGTCCGCGGAGCGGCCGTGTTCGCCCACTGCTTCACGTGCTCCAAGGACCTGAAGGTGGAGAAGGAGATCGCCCAGGCGCTGACCCGTGAGGGCTTCGCCGTCCTGGCCTTCGACTTCACCGGCCTCGGCCGCAGCGGGGGCGAGCTGTCCGGGTCGAGCTTCTCCGCCGACGTCGAGGACCTCGTCGCCGCCGCACGGTACCTGGGCGAGACCGTCGCCCCGACCTCGCTGCTGGTCGGCCATTCCCTCGGTGGGGCGGCCGTGCTGGCGGCCGCCCCACGCATCGAGTCGGTGGCCGCCGTCGCGACCATCGGCGCGCCTGCCGACCCCGGCCACGTCGAACACCTGCTGTCGGCGGGCCTGGAGGAGATCGACCGCGAGGGGCAGGCCGAGGTGTCCATCGGCGGTCGACCGTTCACGATCGGGCGGTCGTTCGTGGAGGACCTGCGGACCCACCGGCTGGTCGACACGTTGCCGTCGCTGGGCAAGGCGCTGCTGGTCATGCACTCCCCGCTGGACCAGACGGTCGGCATCGACAACGCGCGGATCATCCACGACGCCGCCAAGCACCCCAAGAGCTTCGTGTCGCTGGATCACGCCGACCACCTGCTGAGCGACCCGCGGGACGCCCACTACGCAGCGGGGGTCATCGCCGCATGGGCCGAGCGGTACCTGCCTTCACCCCAGGTGGCGGGCAGCACCACCTACGACGAGGCCGGCGCCACCGCCGTGACCAAGGGCACCCTCGAGACGGACGTGACCAGCCGTGGCTACGTGCTGCGGGTCGACGAACCGGAGGAGGCCGGCGGCCTCGAGACCGGCCCGACCCCCTACGACCTGCTTGCCGGTGCCCTGGCGTCCTGCACCACCCTCACGCTGCGGATCTACGCCGACCGCAAGGGGTACCCGCTGACCGCCGCCCGGGCGACGGTGACCCACGATCGGGTCCACGCCAAGGACTGCAACGAGTGCGAACACGTGGCCGGGCGCATCGAGAAGTTCGACAAGACCCTGGTGCTGGAGGGCGACCTGACCGACGACCAGCGGGCCGACCTGCTGCGCGTCGCCGACAAGTGCCCCGTCCACAAGACGTTGCACGGCCAGATCGAGGTCCACACCGTCCTCGAGTGACGCCCGCCCGGTGGCAGGACGGGCACTGGCCGGCAGGTCAGCTGCTGGCGCCGAGGTCGCGGAACGGCGGCGGCATGTCGCCCTCGTCGCCCACCACGATCCACATGGAGAAGCGCGTCACCGTGGCGGCGGCGTTGGCGTAGCGATGGGGCTCGTGGGCCTCGAACACCACGACCTCGTCGGCCTGCACGTCAACCGACCGGGCCCCGACGGCCACCGTCAGCGCGCCCTCGTGCACACGGACCGTCTCGGTGGTGCCGCGGGGGTGGGCCTCACCGTCGAAGGCGTCGCCGGGTGCGAGCTCCCAGTCCCACAGCTCGACGCCACCCGGCGGGTCGGTGCCGATCAGCAGGGACGCCCGGCTGCCGGCCGGGGTGCTCCACAGGTCGACCGCGTCGTCCGCCCGGCGATGCTTGACCAGCGGACCGGATGGCCGTTCCAGCAGGGTGTGCAGGCCGACGCCCAGCGACTCCGACAACGCGCACAGGGTCGCCACCGACGGGTTGGAGCGCTGCTGCTCGATGGCGACGATCGTGCCCTTCGACAGCCCGCACGACTGGGCGAGGGTGTCTTGGGACCAGCCGAGCGCCTGCCGCAACCGCAGCACGTTGGCGCCGATCACGTCGGCCAGCTCCTCGACGTCCACGAGCACTCCTCGGTCAGTTCAGTAGGTATGTGGGCCAGTTGGTTGCACCGCATGCCATTGATGGATACGGTGGCGGGCCATTCAACTGGACGAGGAGGATAGCGAAATGACCGCGCTGCTGCTGTCGCTGGGGTCGGCCGTCACGTTCGGTGCCGCCGACTTCCTCGGAGGACTCGCGACGCGACGCGGTGACGCCGTGCCCGTCGCGGCGGTCAGCCAGGCGGTCGGCCTCGTGCTGGTCCTCGTGGCCATGCTCGTCCTGCCGGGCACGCCCAGCGCCCAGGCCATGGTGTGGGGCGGGGTGGCCGGACTCGCCGGGGCAGGCGGCCTGGTCGCGTACTTCCGCGCGCTGGGCATGGGGCAGATGGGTGCCGCGGCCCCCATGGCGTCCCTCGTCGGGGCAGCCGTGCCGGTCACCTTCGGGCTGGGCCTGGGCGAACGGCCCGACCAGCTGGCCGTCGTGGGCATCGCCGTCGGGATCGCCGGGACCGTCCTCGTGTCGCGCACGGGCGGATCCTTGACCCCAGAGACGGCGGCGCAGCGCCGTGGGCTGCTGGTCGCGGCGTTCGCCGGCGCGCTGTTCGGCGTGTTCTTCGTCGCGCTCGACCAGGCGCCGGACGACTCGGGCCTGTGGCCGCTGGTCGCCGCGCGCATCGTCGGCCTCGTCCTGCTCGGCGCGGTCATCGCGGCCCGTCGTCCGGCGTGGCCCACGGGCCGGGTGGCCGGCATGGCCACCACGTCGGGCCTGCTCGACATGACCGCCAACGTCCTGTTCCTCCTCGCCACCCGCCAGGGGCTGCTGGTCCTCACGTCCGTGGTGACGGGCCTGTACCCCGTCGGGGTGGTGCTGCTGGCGTGGCTGTTCCTGCGTGAACGGCTCGGCGCCAGCCAGCAGGTCGGCGTGGCGTTCGCCCTCGGCGCGACGGTGCTGATCGCGGTCTGACCCTCTTTGGGGGCTGATCGTGCCGATACCCACGATGGGGTGGGGTGGGCCCCGATCGGGCCGGTGGCCACGGGCGTGGCCGAGCCGTCCCGGTGGACAGGGATGAGGTGGGCCGTTTCTGGGAACTCCTCGGAGCAGACCCCGCCGACACGGCGGGGCCCGACCCGATAGGACATCCCCATGGCCGCTGCCGCCGACCTGACCGTCGAGGAGGCGAAGGACCCCAACCCGTCGCGAGGCGAACGGTTGCACGCCGACGAGTCCGGCGAGCTGAACGCCAGCTTCGACCGCAGCGTCGAGGAGGGCGCGGGCCGGCTGAACCGCCCGATCGGCAACCTGCTCGCGACCGGGTTCATGGCCGGGCTGGACGTCGGGTTCGGTGTGCTGGCCCTGCTGTTCGTGGAGCACGAGACGGGGTCGGAGCTGCTCGGTGGCCTGGCGTTCACCATCGGCTTCATCGCCATCCACCTCGGGCGCTCCGAGCTGTTCACCGAGAACTTCCTGGTTCCCGTGACCACGGTGATCACCCGCAAGGCCAGCCTGCGACAGCTCGGGCGGCTGTGGGCCGGCACGTACACCACGAACCTCGCCGGTGGCTGGCTGATCGCCGCGATGGTGATGATCGCCTACCCCGACCTGCACCCCATCGCGATGGAGCGCGGCGAGTCGATCATGAGCCGTGCCCTGTCGCTGGAGTCGTTCATGCTGGCCGTGCTGGCCGGTGCGGCCATCACCCTCATGACCTGGATGGTCCGCAACGCCGAGACCGAGGGCGGCCGGCTCGTGTCGGTCATCGCCTTCGGCTTCATCCTCGGCTCGACCCACATGAACCACGTCGTCGTCATCTCCATCAAGATGTTCGCGGCGCTCCAGGTGGGTGGGACCGGCTACGGCTACTGGGACTGGCTGCAGCTGTCGTCCTACGCCGTCCTCGGCAACATGCTGGGCGGCCTCGGCCTGGTCACCCTGTTGCGCCTCGTGCAGGTCGGCCGCCCCCACATCGAACGGCGTCGTCGCACCGCCATGACCATCAAGGGGTCGGACTACCGCCGCCGGATCCGGCCCGACGAGGACTGATCAGCTGTACGAAGGCCTCGTCGCCTGCCGTGTCGCTCAGCTGCAGGACCGCAGCAGCAGGATCAGCACGGCCGACGCGACGATCGAGACCAGGATGGACCCGGTGCAGCCGAGCTTGTTGGAGAAGAAGACGAACATGCGGCGATGCTGCCCCGCGCCGGGACGTTCGGAACGTCAGCGGATGTCGGCAAGCAGGTCGACAAGCTCGGTGACGGCCGCCGGGTCGACACCCGGGTCGCTGAAGACCTGCTCGTTCAGGACGGCCGTCGCCTGCTTGACGACGGCCCGTCCCTCCTCGGTCAATGTGGCCAGCTTGGCGCGCCGGTCGGTCGGATGGTCCTCCCGGACGACGAAGCCCTGCCGCTCCAGCCGGTCGATGGCCGATGTCACCGAGGTCGGGTGGACCTGCAGTCGCCGACCGATCGCCCCCATGGGCAACGACCCGGTCCGGCTGAACGACAGCAGCTGCAGGACCTCGTAGCGGGCGAACGTCAGGTCGAAGGGCTTCAGCAGCCCGTCGATGCGCTGCTGGAAGACCGCCTGCACTCGCGTGATGGAGGTGACCAGCGCCATGCCGTCGGCGGCGTCGGCCCAGCCGTGCTCGACCCATCGACGATGGGCTTCCCGGATCGGGTCGAAGTCGGCGTCCACCGGAGGGTCAGACGTTGCGGCGGTACTGCCCGCCGACCTCGAAGAACGCCTCGGTGATCTGGCCGAGCGAACACACGCGGGCGGCGTCCATCAGCGCCTCGAAGGTGTTGCCGTCGGACGTCGCGACCTCCTGCAGGCGGGCCAGCGCCGCGTCGGCCGCCGACCGGTGGCTGGCCGTCCACTCCTGGACACGACGCAGCTGCGAGGCCTTCTCCTCCTCCGTCGCCCGGGCCAGCTCGACCTCCGGCAGGTCCTCCTCCTCGCCCTTGGGCGGCAGGAAGGTGTTGACCCCGATGATGGGCAACGAGCCGTCGTGCTTGCGGTGCTCGTACTTCATCGACTCGTCCTGGATCTTGCCGCGCTGGTAGCCGGTTTCCATCGCCCCGAGCACGCCGCCACGGTTGGAGATGGCCTCGAACTCCTTGAGCACGGCCTCCTCGACCAGGTCGGTCAGCTCCTCGACGATCCACGAGCCCTGCAGCGGGTTCTCGTTCTTCGCCAGGCCCCATTCCTGGTCGATGATCATCTGGATGGCCAGCGCCCGGCGCACCGACTCCGTCGTGGGGGTCGTGATGGCCTCGTCGTAGGCGTTGGTGTGCAGCGAGTTGGTGTTGTCGTAGATCGCGCACAGCGCCTGCAGCGTCGTGCGGATGTCGTTGAAGTGCATCTCCTGGGCGTGCAGCGACCGGCCGGAGGTCTGCACGTGGTACTTCAGCTTCTGCGACCGCTCGTTGGCCCCGTACCGCTCCTTCATCGCGACCGCCCAGATGCGACGGGCCACACGGCCCAGCACCGTGTACTCCGCGTCCATGCCGTTGGAGAAGAAGAACGACAGGTTCGGCGCGAAGTCGTCGATGTCCATGCCGCGGGCCAGGTAGGACTCGACGTAGGTGAAGCCGTTGGACAGGGTGAACGCCAGCTGGCTGATGGGGTTCGCCCCCGCCTCGGCGATGTGGTACCCGCTGATGGAGACCGAGTAGAAGTTGCGGACGTCGTGGTCGATGAACCACTCCTGGATGTCGGCCATGCAGCGCAGGCTGAACTCGGTGGAGAAGATGCAGGTGTTCTGCCCCTGGTCCTCCTTGAGGATGTCGGCCTGCACCGTGCCGCGGACCGAGGAGAACGTGTGGGCGCGGATGCCCGCCATCTCCTCCTCCGTGGGCTGGCGCCCTTCCCGCTCCACGAACCGATCGACCTGCTGATCCAGGGCGGTGTTGAGGAAGAACGCCAGGATCGTCGGGGCCGGCCCGTTGATCGTCATCGACACCGACGTCGTCGGGTCGCACAGGTCGAAGCCCTTGTACAGCTCCTTCATGTCGTCCAGCGTCGCGATCGACACACCCGAGGTGCCGACCTTGCCGTAGATGTCGGGACGTTCGTCGGGGTCACGGCCGTAGAGGGTCACGGAGTCGAACGCCGTGGACAGGCGGGTGGCCGGCTGTCCCTCGGCCAGCAGGTGGAACCGGCGGTTGGTGCGGAACGGGTCGCCCTCGCCGGCGAACATGCGGGCGGGCGCCTCGCCGTCGCGCTTCAGCGGGAACACCCCGGCGGTGTAGGGGAAGTGGCCGGGCAGGTTCTCGCGCCGCAGGAACCGGACGAGCTCGGCCTTCTCGGTGGTCCGCGGCAGAGCGACGCGGCGCACCTTCGAGCCCGACAACGTCTCGCGGGTGGCGGGGGCGCTGATCTGCTTGCCGCGGACGGTGAAGGTGATCTCCTCGCCCGAGTAGTCCTCGACCGTCTGCGTCCACGAGTCCAGCAGCGTGTGGACCTCGGGGTCCATCTGGCCCTCGAGCTCGTCGACCAGCGCGTCGACGGCGTCGGCCGCGTCGCCGGCTTCCAGCATCCGGCTGGTCCGCTGGGCGGCCTGCAGCTTGCCGGCCAGCACGGCCTGCTCCTCGGTCATGGCGTGGTAGCTGCGGACCGTCGAGGCGATGTCGGCGAGGTACCGCTCCCGCTCGCCCGGCACGATGACCGACAGGTGCGAGGAGTGGCGCACGTCGACCCGGGGCAGCGCACCCCCACCCTCCGGCAGGCCCTTCGGGGTCAGCAGGGCCTTCAGCTCCTGGTACAGGGCGGTCACGCCGTCGTCGTCGAAGCGGGCGGCGGAGGTGCCGAAGACGGGCATCTCCTCCCACGGGGTGCCGAACGCCTGGCGGTTGCGGACCATCTGGCGGGCCACGTCGCGCATGGCGTCCTCGGCGCCGCGACGCTCGAACTTGTTGATGGCCACGACGTCGGCGAAGTCGAGCATGTCGATCTTCTCCAGCTGGCTGGCCGCGCCGAACTCGGGGGTCATGACGTACATCGACACGTCGACGTGGTCGGTGATGGCGGCGTTGCCCTGGCCGATGCCGGGGGTCTCGACGATGACCAGGTCGAAGCCACCGGCCTTGCAGGCGTCGATGACGGCGTCGAGGTTGTCGGGCACCTCCGCGCCCGGCGTGCGGGTGGCGAGGGAGCGGAAGAAGACCAGCCCCGGCTCGACGGTGTTCATGCGGATGCGGTCGCCCAGCAGCGCCCCGCCACCACGACGACGCGACGGGTCGATGGCCAGCACGGCCACCCGCAGCTTGTCCTCGTGGTCACGGCGGATGCGACGGACCAGCTCGTCGGTCAGCGAGGACTTGCCCGCGCCGCCGGTCCCCGTGATGCCCAGCACCGGCACGGTGCGCGCGGCTGCGGCCTCGGGCAGCCACGTCGGCACCTGCCCGTCCTGGATGCGGGTGATCAGCCGACCGATGGCGGTCTCGTCGCCGGTCTGCACGGCGTCGGCGCTGGGCTCCTCACCCGACGACAACGACACGTCGCAGGTCCGGATGATCTGGTTGATCATCCCGGGCAGCCCCAGCTCCTGCCCGTCGCCCGGGGAGAAGATGCGGTCGATGCCGCGGGAGTGCAGCAGCTCGATCTCTGCCGGCACGATCGTCCCGCCGCCACCGCCGTAGACGCGGACGTGGGTGGCGCCCTTCTCGTCGAGCAGCTCGCGCAGGTAGGTGAAGTACTCGACGTGCCCGCCCTGGTAGGAGCTGACGGCGACCCCCTGGGCGTCCTCCTGGATCGCGGCGGTGACGACCTCGGCGACGGAGCGGTCGTGGCCGAGGTGGATGACCTCCGCACCCTGCGACTGCAGCAGCCGTCGCATGATGTTGATCGCGGCGTCGTGCCCGTCGAACAGCGACCCGGCGGTCACGATCCGGACGGGGTTGGTGGGGACGTGCAGGGACGACTCGGTGCTCACGGCGGCTCCAGCCTGGGAAGGGGACACAGCGGTTGGAAGTCCGATACTAGGACATCCAAGTAAGTCTGTGAAGTGGTCGGCCGACGGTCGCCGAGCCCGTTCAGGGCAGGACGCGTTCGCGGATGCCGCGTGGCCGACGACGCCCCCCGTTGGCCTGCTCCTCCGCGTCGGCCTCCCGGACCGCACGGATGCGTTCCTTCAGGACGAACTCCTCCAGCAGCACCCGGATCATCGCGGCCACGGGCAGCGCGAGGAGGGCACCGACGGGGCCGGCGAGGGTGCCGCCGATCAGCAGCGCCACGATGCCGATGGCCGGCGAGACGTCGATGGCGTCGCGCATGACCCGGGGCACGATCACGTAGTTCTCGACCTGCTGGTAGGTCAGCAGCACGGCACCGGTCAGCAGGGCCTGGCCGACCCCCTGGGTGAGGGCGACCCCGACCGCGGCGGCGGCCCCGACGGTGGCGCCGACGGCCGGGACCATGTCGGTCAGGGCGATGAAGACGGCCAGCGCGGCCGCGTAGGGCACGCCGATGGCGGTCAGCGCGATCCATGCCACGACACCGGCGATGGCGCTGACCAGGAGGTTGCCGGCGATGTAGTTGGCCATCAGGCTGGTGGAGCGGTTCAGGAGGCGGAGGAACCCCTCGCGGTCCTCGCGCACCAGCAGGCGAACGCCCCAGCGCTTGATGCGCGGCAGGGCCATCGCGAAGTACGGCGTCAGCGTGAGGACCAGCAGCAGGTCGAAGACCGCGGAGAACACCCCGCCGACGGCGCTCATCGCCCCGTCCGGCAGCTGGCCGACCGCCGATCCGACCTGCTCCATCGGGTCGATCCGCGCGGTCAGGTCGGCGATGAAGGGGCTGTCCTGCTCCAGGCCCTCCACGTACTCCGGCAAGGTCTCGACCAGCGTGCCGACCTGGTCCACGACGACGGGGACGATCAGGAACAGGGCCGCGCCCGTGACGGCGATGCCGATGGCGATGATCACGGCCATCGCCGCCCCGCGTGGCAGCCCACGGTCCTGCAGCCACTCGATCGCCGGCTGCAGGCCGATCGCCAGCACCGCCGAGGCGGCGAGCACGATGAGCAGCCCCTGGAGGATGGCCAGCATGCGGATGCTGATGACCAGCAGCAGCACGAGCGCGGCGACCTTCACCCAGTAGGCGATGGGCGGGAAGCGGTCCTGCCAGAGCGGCCGGTCGGCGGTGGTCATGACCGACTGACCATGTCCATCCGCCGACGGCCCGAAACCGCCTCGCCGCTACTCCTCGGCGACCAGCAGGGGCCCGATGCTGCTGCGCAGCTCGTCGGGCAGGACGGCGGTGCCGCCGATCAGCGCCGCGCGGTCGGCGACGGTGGCGCTGGCCCGCAGGAACCCGGCCCCGGAGGACGCGTCGGCCAGGCCGTCGGGCGGCACGATGAGCACGATCCCGCCCATCGCCGCGGCGGCCGGCACCCCCGCGAGGGCGTCGGGGAAGCGGACACCCGATGCGAGCAGCAGCATGTCGAGTCCGGCCCCGGCGTCGGTGGCCGCCGACGCCAGGGCGACCGCGGTCTGGTAGCGGTCGGCGCCGGCCAGCCGTCGGACGGCACGGCCGAGGCCGTCGGCGGCGGCGGTGGAGACCGCCCGGGCGCCACCAGCCACCACGAGGGGGGCGTCGGCGAGGGTCACGCGCTGCACGATGCGCGCCACCTCGGCCACGCTGGCGTCGTCGACCAGCAGGATCGGGACCGGCGTTCGCTGGGCGGTCCCGCCGACCCCGCCCCCGACCACGGCCAGCCCGCCGGCGGCCAGGGCGTCGGCGAAGTCGTCGGCGCGGGCCACGATCGCCGTGGGTGCCGGTCCCCCGGTCAGCGCCGCGATGCGGTCGGCCACGATGCCTGCTGTGGTGATGCGGTTGCTGCCGGCCAGGCGCACGACCTCGATGCCCATGCCTTCCAGGGACGTGCGCACGGCGTCGCCCAGCACACCCGTGCCGCCGACGAGGTGGACGCGGTCGACTCCCAGCCGGTACAGGTCGTCGGCGACTCGGGGGTCGAGGGCTGCGCCCGAGGTCAGCAGGGTCGGACCCTCGACGGCGGCGGCCAGCGGGCCGGCCGTCAGCGCGTCGGGGAAGGCGTCGGCGTTCACCAGGACTGCGTCGCGGGCCTCCCCGAACGCCTCCTCCGACAACGCGACGGCCGTGGCGATCCGGTCGTCACCGGCGATCCGGCCGACCGTGTCGCCGCCGACCAGCGGCAGGCGCAGGATCGAGGGCACCGTCCCATCGGTGGACAGGGTGATCCGATCGGCGACGGGGGCGTTGCGGTAGCTGTCGTCGGTGGTCGCCACGACGAGACGGGCCGCGTGCCCCGTCTCGAAGCGGTGGACGGCCGCGGGCAGGCGGAGCTCGACCATGCCGGGCAGCAGGTCCGCGGGGATCCGGCTGGCCGCGACCATGCGCTTGATCAGCGTGGCCGTCCCGTCGGGGGCGACGTCGTAGAGCTTGGTGAACAGCACCGCGTCACGGCCGTTGCTGTTGGCGACGTGCAGACGAAGCGTGGGGATGCCCACGACCTCTGCCGGTGCGGTGAACGGCGGCGTGTCCAGCGCGACGTGCTGGCCCGGGACCTCCGACGGTGGGATGCCGGCGCCCGGCTGCCCCTCGTCGGTGAAGTTGGGGGTTTCGGAGTGTGCGGCCGGCAGGCCGTTGGGTGGGTTGAGGAGTGTCGCGGAGAGGATCGGCGCGTCGTCGGTGTGGGGGCCCGCACCGATCGGCTCGAGCCCCTCGTCGGTCAGCCGGTAGCTGGTTCCGGCGCCACCGGCGAACCCGGGTTCGGCGGGTCCGCGGCCGACCGTGGCGTAGGCGGCGTCGGCGTTGCCGACGGGACGGTCCCCCACCGTGGGGACCGAGTACTCGACCCAGTCCCGGAAGACGCTGAACCGTGGACCGGGATGGCCGATGCCCCGCAGGTAGTGGTCGAAGAAGCGGCCGATGCGGTCGGCGTAGGTCGTGGCCCGGAAGGCCTCCTGCGCCTCGGGCGAGTCGTCGTAGGCGCTGTTGTAGGGCTCGCCCTCACCGGGCCGCGGGGCGTAGCCGTGCCCGCCCCAGTTCCACAGCATGAACACGTCGTCGTTGCCGGCGGCCCGGAGCGCCTCGAACGTGGCGGTGGCCTCGACCGGCGTGAACAGGGTGTCGGACTGGCCCTGCGTCAGCAGCACGGGCACCGTCACGTCGTCGATGACGTTGGCCACGCTGGACCTGGCGACGAACGCACGCTGCTCGGCGGTCACGTCACCCGTGGTGGACAGGCTCGCGAAGATCGGGCAGACCATCGGGTCGAACCCCGGGCAGGGCGGCTGGCCCGGGTAGAGGGTCTGCTGGGTCACGGGGTCGCAGCCGCCGTTGCCCATCGCAGGCTGCGTGGCTGCCACCGTCGTGAACAACGAGGACCACGTCGACTTGAAGACCCCCTGCTCGTAGTGCTCGAGGTCGGACGTGCCGCCGTCCCCGATCAGGTTGTTGGGCACGAGTGAGAACTGCAGGGAGTTCCACGTGCGGGCAGGGGCGATGGCGTCCAGCCGAGGGTCGGTGGCCGCGACCAGCCCCTGGTGCCCGCCGCCGTAGGAGCCACCGGCCATGCCGACCCGTGGGTCGCCGGGGGCGTCCATCAGCACGTCGTCGCGGGCGGCCAGCAGGTCGATCAGCCGGCTGACGTTGCGGGCGTCGTAGTCCACCGAGTCAAGCGCCACGCAACCGGAGGACTGCCCGAACCCCTGATGGGTGCTGGCGATCACCACGTACCCCTTGCCGGCGAAGAAGGCCGCCAGGGTGGTGACCTCGCCGACGTCCTTGCTGTTGCCGAACCCGTGGGCGATCACCATCGCCGGCCGCGGGTCGGCGGCCGACGCCCCCTCCGGCACCCAGATGTCGTGGTCGAGGGTGACCGGGTAGGTCTCGTCGGGACCCGTCGTGGTCTCCAGCATCCCCGGGGTGCGCTCGTACGCCTGCGGTGGGTCCTGGGCGCGCACGGGGCTGGCGAGGGCACCCACGCAGGCGAGCACGGCGAGGACAGCGAGGACTCGGCTCTTCGGCATCTGCGGAGGGTAATCCCGCCGCGCCCGGTCCTTCGCTGTCCTCACCGTTTCGTGGTCAGGCCCTCCCTGGTCAGCCGGCTGGCGCCACCGTCGCCTCGAGCGCGGTGACCGCGCCGTCGGTGACCGCCCCGCCGGAGGACACCACGGTCACACCCTGCACGAGGCCGGACAGGCCCTCGAGCACGGCCGTGGACTCCGCTGACGCCTCGAGGTCGCCACCGTCGACGAGGACCAGCACCTGTCCTGCCGCTGCTGCAGCGGGCCCGGCCACCAGCGCATCGGCGAAGGCCTCACCGGTCGCGACCCACGGCTGGTTGATCCGCAGGCCGGCGTTGCGGGACGCGTCGACGACCGCGGCAGAGGTGCCGTAGCGGGTGTCACCCGCCAGCCGTGGGGCGTCGCCGGCGACGTCGTCCGACACGGCGGCGACACCGCCGAGCACGGTCACCTGCGGGTCGCCGAGCGCGGTCATCGCGTCGGTGGTCTCCGAGGGCATCCGGTCGGTCTCCACCAGCAGGATGGGCTGCCCGAGGAATGCGGCGAGGCCAGCGACGCCGACCGCGTCGGGGAAGTCCCCGCCGTCGGCGACGAAGACGTCGCTCGGCTGGCCCGTCGCGCTGGCGATCACGTCGGCCACCGCCCCGGCCGTGCCGAACCGGTTGGTACCGGCCACCCGGCTGACCTGGATGTCCGCATCCGCGAGCGCCTGCTCGACGGCCGAGGACAGGGCGGCGGTTCCGCCCAGCAGGACGACGTCGGCCACGCCCAGGCGCTGCAGCTCGGCCAGCACGGTCGGGTCGAGCGCGTCGCTGGGGTTCAGCAGCAGCGGTGCGTCGAGCGCGCCGGCGAGGGCCGACCCGGTGAGCGCGTCGGCGTACTCGTCGGCACGGGCCAGCACCGCGGTGGATGCCGCGGGTCGTGCCGACGACACCGCGATGGCGGTGGCGACCGCGTCCGTCCCGTCGATGACTCCCGCGGTGGGCGGCGCACAGGCGGGCATGCCCGGCCGCGTCTCGGAGGTGAACGCGCAGCCCAACGAGCGGTCGGCGCGGACCGCCGGGTCGATCAGGTCCTCGCCGGCAGGTGCGGTGCCGGTCTGGATCCACGTCAGCAGGTCCACGAACGCCCCGCCGAGCTCCTCGGCGGTGAAGTCGCAGTGACCGGGTGCACGGATGGTCCGCTGGACGAGGTTGGCCGACAGGTCGTTGGCCGCGACCTCCTCGGCGTACACGACCTGGTTGCGCAGCGGCACGAACAGGTCGCCGGTGGTGTGCAACGACAGGGTCGGCACCTGCGGGGTGCCCTCGATGATGGGGAAGGGCGGCTCGCCGTCGTTGCTCACCCGGGACACGGCGGCGTTGAGGGCCTGCTCCTGGGCGGACGGCTCGGCGCTGGTGGCGTTGGGGAACCCGTAGATGGTGTCGGCGTTGTCGTAGACTCCCTCGACCCCGACGGGGGTCGGGATGCCCTCCGACAGGGCGTTTCCGTAGAGGGCCTGCAGGAACGGCACCGTCGGCGCGTCCCCGTCCTCACCGTCGAGGTCCACCGCGGCGAGGGTGTTCCAGAAGGTCAGGGATTCCTCGAACGTCGGCCGCTCGCCACCGCTGAGTGCCTCGACGACGTCGGCGTACTGGACGCCGGCCGGTGTCGTCAGCCCAGTCTGCAGGCCGAGGGCCGCGGAGATCTGCTGGGCCGGACCGCCGAGGAACGGCAACCCCCCGGGAACCGGCACGTCGACACCGGCGAGGGCGCCGGCGACGAGGTTGACGTCGGTGAAGTACTCGAACAGCTCGACGTCACCCATGACCCCGCAGGCGGGGAGGGCCCCGACGTAGGCGTCGGGGTAGCGCTCGAGCGCCACACCGGTGATGTGGCCGCCCATGGAGAACCCGTGGATGATCGTGGCCGTGGGGGCGTCCTCCCCCGTCAGCTCGGGGAAGCGGTCGGCGAGGTCCTGGGTCTGGTCGACCGGCCCGTCGATGACATAGCCGTTGGCGGAGTAGCTGGAGGCGGCCCAGGCGATGCCCTGCTGCACGAACAGGGGCCGCAGCGGTGGGTCCTGGACGACCAGCTCGGCCTGCTGGGGACCGACGAAGCCGTGGGCGTAGAGCACCAGTGTGCCGTTCCAGTCGTCGGGCACCTCGATGCGGTAGGCGTGTTCGGCGCCGTCGGTCTCGAGGGTGCCGGCGAAGGCCTGCGCGCCGGGCAGGGCCTCGAAGGCAGGGTCGACGACGACGTAGTCGGGGGGTTCCGGTGCCTGTGCGGCGGCGGGTGCGGCGAGCAGGCCGATCAGGAGGGCGACGGTGGACAGGATCGAGAAGGTGACTCTGGTCATGTCGACAGACCCTCGCAGATCCGTGGGGGGCCACGAGGGCGCCGTCGAGAAAGACCCCGGTGGGTGATGCGGTCGGTACGAGGGGTGGTCCGACGACGTCGACAGGGCGCTCCCCTCGTCTGGTCCGGCAGGCCGATACCCTTCGGCCATGGCTGACAGGGCAGCGCTGGTGGCGCGCATCAGGGACGGCGTCATCGGACGCGACGAGACGGTCATCGGCCCCTACGGGGATCGACCCGTCGTGTACGCCGACTACACCGCGTCGGGGCGGGCGCTGGACCTCGTGGAGGACGCGATCCGCGAGCACGTCCTGCCGAAGTACGCCAACACCCACACCGAGTCCTCCGGCACCGGGCTGCAGACGACCCGCTTCCGCGAGGACGCACGGGAGATCATCCGTCGCTGCGTCGGCGCGACCGAGGACCACGCGGTGCTGTTCTGCGGGTCGGGCTCCACCGGGGCGATCGACCGCCTGGTCACCGTCCTCGGCCTGCGCATCCCCGAGCAGTGGGCTGACCGGATCGAGATCGCCCCCGAGGAACGGCCGGTCGTGTTCATCGGGCCGTTCGAGCACCACTCCAACGACCTGCCGTGGCGTGAGTCGGTGGCCGACGTCGTCACGATCCACGAGGACCTCGACGGGGGCATCGACCTGGCCGACCTCGAGAAGGCCCTGATCGACCACGCCGACCGGCCGCTGAAGATCGGGTCGTTCTCTGCGGCCTCCAACGTGACCGGCATCACCTCCGACACCGAGGCGATCAGCCGGTTGCTGCACCAGCACGGTGCGCTGTCGTTCTGGGACTACGCGGCCGCCGCGCCGTACGTGCCGATCGACGTGGCACCCGACGACGGTGACCCCGACCACTACTTCGACGCCATCGTGATCTCGCCCCACAAGCTCGTCGGCGGCCCCGGGACCCCCGGCCTGCTCGTGGCCCGCAAGGACCTGTTCACCAACCGGGTCCCCGGGGTGCCCGGCGGCGGGACGGTCTGGTACGTCAACCCCGACGACCACCACTACCTCGACGACATCGAGCACCGCGAGGAGGGCGGCACCCCCGACATCGTCGGCGCCATCCGGGCCGGGCTGGTGTTCGCGCTCAAGGACGCCGTCGGGGCCGAGGAGATCCGCCGTCGCGAGACCGCGTTCATCACCCGCGCGATCGAGCGCTGGTGCGCCCATCCGCGGATCGAGATCCTCGGCAACCGCGAGCACGAACGGCTGTCGATCGTGTCCTTCGTGGTCCGCCACGGCGATGCCGGTCGCTACCTGCACCACAACTACGTCGTGGCGTTGCTCAACGACCTGTTCGGCATCCAGTCACGGGGCGGCTGCTCGTGTGCCGGCCCCTACGGCCACCGGCTGCTCGGCATCGACCTGGACACCTCCCGAGCTTTCGAACGCGAGATCGGCACGGGATGCGAGGGCATCAAGCCCGGCTGGGTCAGGGTCAACTTCAACTACTTCATCGACGAGGCCGAGTTCGACTACGTGCTGTCGGCAGTCGAGCTCGTCGCCGACCGGGGCGCGGCGCTGCTGCCCGACTACCGCTTCGACGCCCGCACCGGGTTGTGGCGCCATCGGGCGGCGGACGACCGCGGTGTCGAGCGGCTGACCGACCTCGTCATCGGGCCAGACGGCTTCGCCCCCGCGCACCGTCGCCCCGCGCCGACGGGTGAGGTCGACCTGTCCTCGCACCTGCGCACCGCCGAGGAGATCCTGGACCGGGGGCCGACCGTGACCGATCCGGGCTGGCCGGAGGTCACCGCCGACTTCGAGCAGCTGCGCTGGTTCCCGCTGCCCGCCGAGCTGACCGGCACCTGAGGCAGGACCGTTCGGACCCGTGCCGGCCGGTGGGGACGGGCGGCCCCGCCGGGTGGCGTCAGACGAGGGCGAGCTCGCGGTCGCGGTACTCCGAGATCTTCCGACGGGCACGCTGCAGGGCGTTGTCGATCCGCTTGCGGTGCATCTCGAGGCGGTCGGCGATGTCGTCGTAGGACGCGCCGGCGGCGTACATCTGCAGGACCTGCGTCTCCAGGCTGCTGAGGGTGGCGCGGATGTGACGCTGCAGCATCTCCACGGACTCCATGGAGTCGCTGATGACCGCCGGGTCCTCCTCGGTGACGGCGATGTCCATCCAGTCCTCGTACACCGACGCGTCGTGCAGGACACGGTGGCGGTACCGGTTGGCCTTGGTCACCGCGGCCCACATCTGGCGATCGACGCAGAGCCGGGCGAACGGTCCGAAGGGGCCCGCGGTCGGGTCGAAGTCACGGATGGCGTGCCACAGGCCGACCATGCCCTCCTGCACCAGGTCGTCGTGGTCACCCCCGGGGATGAAGCGCTCCCGTGCCATCGCCCGCACCATCGGACGGAACCGCTCGACCAGCAGGCGCAGGGCACCGTCGTCGCCCGCGCGAGCCGCCACGGCGAGGGCGTCGTGGGACGTGTGGGTGATCGTGGTCACAGTGCCGGTCCGTCCGAGTCCATCCACAACGCACGGTGCGCTGCTGATGGGTAGACGGACGAGGCGTCACGGCGTTAACACCCTCGCGGAGAAAAGTTCGCCGCAGGTCCGATGGGGGTCAGCGGCCGACGCCGATGACCTCGGGCAGCCCGGTCTCGCGGACCAGCCCCTCGACCTGTTCGCCCAGTCCGGCGCCGACCTCGAGCAGGTCCTCGTCGCCGACGGTGACCGGATCGTCCTCGCCGGTGTCGGGCTCCCGCCCGACGGAGGCGACGCCGACGTCCAGCCGCGGACGGGCCTGCTCCGTGGCCTGCGTGCCGGTGCCGACGGTCGGCGCGGTCGTCACCGGCGTGCTGATCACGACGACATCCGTGGACGTCGGGGTGGACCCGAAGTCGATCGGGACCGACACCTGGGTGGCGCTGCCCTTGGTGGCGACGCTGCCCGGAGCCATCCGGATGACCTGCCCGTCGTCCTGGAGGGCCTGGAACGCGGTCGGGCTGATCACGGCCACGGCCGCAACGATCACGAGCGCAGGTACCGCGGCGATCGGGCCGAGGTGGGCGGTCTTCGCGGCGAACGCCGGCAGCTTGAAGCCCGCGCCGGGCAGGAGCGCCGCGACCTTGGCCCAGCCGTCGCGCATCTTGGCGCGCGCCCGGGTCAGCAGGACCCGGGCCGATCCCTCGGTCACGCCGAGCCGCTCGGCGACGACGGGGACCGGTTCACCCAGCGCGTCGCGCATCCACAGCGCCGTGGCCTGTCGTTCGCTGAGGGCCTGCAGGGTCTCGTGGACCAAGCGCGCCCGTTCGCGTTCCAGCGCGACCGTCTCGGGTTCGTCGGTGCCGTCGGAGCTGTCGAGCACGTCGTCGACGACGTAGGGCATCGCCTTGGCCCCGGCTCGGAGCATGTCCAGGCACACCCGTTCGGCGATCCGGCAAAGGTAGCTCCGCAGCCTCGTCGGATCGTCGACGTGCTGGAGTGACCGCATGCCCCGCACCATCGTCTCCTGCACCGCGTCCTCCGCGTCGGTGCGCGAACGCAGGCGACGGAAGCAGACGGCCTCGACGGAGGGACGATGCCGGCGGAGCAGCTCGTCGAGGGCGTCCTGGTCGCCCAGGAGCGCGTCGGCGAAGGTGGTGCCCCGCTGCGGCGGGAGGAGGGCGGTCACCGACGGATCAGGCGTCCCAGGTGCGGATGCAGACGCGGTCCTCGCCCCACAACGGGCGGGACTTCAGGCAGACGTACGGACCGCCGGAATCGGAGTCGATGTCCACGGGGGACTCGGCGCCGGCCGGCGACACCATGGCGAGGGCGGACAGGGCAGCGATTGACAGCGCGAGGACCTTGCGACGCATGACTGACTCCTCTGGGACGAGTGGAGGTTGACGAGAGGTTCTTGCCTGTCCAACGACCGGTACCTGCCCGCGTGACGAAATTTCGGACTGATCGTGTGGAGAACTAGTCAACTCTTGTCATGCAGTGTGCGTGAGGGGCGCCTTCGCTGCAAGACGTCATGGGAGACAGTTCGGGGCGGAAGGGGTGTACCAACGGCCGTTGTGTCAACCGGGTGCGAACGGTCGCGGGTCCTTGCCCTCGGGTCGTCAGAATCCGAAGATCTCGCCGGACGCAAGGCCGGCCAGTCCCCACAGGACGAGGATGCCGCCCCCCGCGACCTTGACCCAGGCGGAGGGGATCGACGGCGTGCCCACCGGGTTGCCGTCGTCGTCGATGGGCTGCCCCGGGAACAGGCCCGTCCGATGGAAGCGGAACAGCGCCACCCCGGTCCCCCCGGCCATCGCCGCGCCGAGGGCGAGCAGCATCCAGTTGACGAGGTCCATCCACGTCTCGGGGGTCATCACGGCAGGATCAGTCCTTCGGGGGCACGACGACGGTGGCGGCCACTGTAGGCCGCCACCGTCGAGGGGCATCCGGAGTCGGGAGCGTCCGGGCCGGGTCAGCCCTGGGGTTCGGTGACCCGCTCCGGCTCGGGGGTGACCGGCGTCGAGGCCGGGTGCACGTGGTGCTGCACCGCGACCGGCGGCCGACGGCGGCGCAGGGTCCGGACGATCGCCCAGACGCCGAGCCCGAGGAGCACGAAGGGCAGCAGGACCGTGGCGATCACCAGGAGTCCACCGATGACGTCGATCAGCGTGTTGCGGGCGGTCTCGACGTAGGTGCCCAGCTGTGGGCCGTCCTCGACGACCTCCTCGACGGCGTCGGCGCCGAGCTCGTGGATGCGGACGGTGAGGGTGGAGAACGACGAGCGGTCCGCCAGCAGGTTCAGCCGGCCGGTGATCTCCTCGATGCGTCGCTGGATGTCCTCCAGCTGCTGCTGGATCGCGATGGCGTCCGACACGTTCGTCGCGTCGGCGAGCAGGCCGAGGTAGAAGCCCTCCTGGGCCCGCAGGTTGCGCCGGCGGGACTCGAGGTCGGTGAACTCCTCGCTGACGTCCTGGCTGGTGACGTTGCGGTCCACGATGTCGCCTGCCTCACCGACGGCGGTCAGCAGGTCCTCGAAGCTGCGGACAGGGACCCGGACGGTCACCTGTCCCTGCACGAGCCCTTCGGTGTCGGTGGAGGACGACGACCCGGAGACGTGGCCACCGAGGGCCTGGGCGCGGGCGATGACCTGGCCGAACGCGGTGTCGAAGGCGCCGGGGTCGACCTCGAGGGTCACCGTGCCCTCCTTGATGATCCGTTCCCCCGTCGTGGCGGTGTCGGGCACGCTCGTGGGGACCGAGCCGGTCGGTCCGACCGCGTCGGCGTCACCGCCGTCACCGGCGTCGCCGGCGTCCTCGGCGTCACCGCCGTCACCGGCGTCGCCGGCGTCCTCGGCGGGTGCCGGCGCCTCGGCCTCGGCGACCGCGGCCTCGCCGAACCCGAACTCCTCTTCTCCGAGGCGATCCGAGGCCTCCTCGTCGAACGTGCCGGCGTCGTCTGCGGCGATGTCGCTGCGCTCGGCGGTGTCGGTGCTGGCGATGTCGCCGGCGTCGTCGGAGGAGCAGGCCCCGGCGAGCAACAGCAGGAGGACGGCAACCGCAGCTGACCGCCGGAGGGTCCATCGCCGCCGTCGGCTGGGGGCCTGGCTGCGGCGGGGCATCGGGCTGTGGGTGTGTTCCATGGGGGTCCTCCGGGTGGTCGCGTGCCCGGTCCGACGCCGCCGATCACCCCCGGGTTTCCACGAAAGGGTTCCGTCACCGATCACGGTCGTAGGCTCCGGCCGATGACGCCTGCCGATCCCCCCGCCCCCATGCCCCCGGCCGTGATGCGCCCGCTGGACTTCCGGCGCCAGGACGAGGCGACGATGCTCGCCACCTCCACCCACCTGCGGGAGGTGATGCGCACCCGACGCTCGGTCAGGTCCTTCGCCACCGACCCGGTCCCCCGCGAGCTGGTGGAGGCGGCGCTCGAGGTCGCTGCGTCGGCCCCGTCCGGTGCGCACCGGCAGCCCTGGACCTTCGTGGTGGTCGCCGACCCCGAGGAACGCCGGCGGATCCGCGAGGCGGCCGAGGAGGAGGAACGGGCCTTCTACGCTGACCGGGCCCCGGAGGAATGGCTGCGTGCCCTCGCCCCGCTCGGCACCGACGACGTCAAGACCCACCTGACCGACGCGCCGTGGCTGATCGTGATGCTGCGTCACCGGTGGACCGTCCAGCCCGACGGCAGCCGGTCGAAGAACTACTACTCCAGCGAGTCCTGCGGCATCGCCGCCGGGTTCCTGATCGCGGCGCTGCACCAGATGGGGCTGGCCACGCTGCCTCACACCCCGAGCCCCATGGGCTTCCTGACCGAGATCCTCCAGCGGCCCGAGCACGAGCAGCCCTACCTGGTGCTGCCCGTCGGTTATCCGGCCCCCGACGCCGTCGTTCCCGACATCGACCGCAAGCCGCTCGACGAGGTCGTCGTCTGGCGCTGACTCAGATGGCCCCACCCGTGGAGGGGTAGGCGGGTGCGGCCGGCGGCGGTGCGTAGCCGCCCCCACCGCCACCGGAACCGGGCGGGGGTCCGGGGGTGCGGGCGATGTTGGCGAACCGCGAGTGGTGGCCCAGGAACGACAGGCGGACCGTGGCCAGCCGACCGGCACGGTGCTTGGCGATGATCAGCTCGGCCTCGCCCTTGGCCTCGGTGTCGGGGTTGTAGACCTCGTCGCGGTAGATGAACCCGACGATGTCGGCGTCCTGCTCGATCGCACCGGACTCACGCAGGTCCGACAGCATCGGGCGGCGGTCGGTCCGCTCCTCCGGCTTTCGCGACAGCTGCGACAGCGCGATGACCGGGCAGCCGATTTCCTTGGCGAGCACCTTCAGGCCACGCGAGAACTCCGCGACCTCCTGCACACGGCCGTCGGACTTCTTGTGGGACTCCATCAGCTGCAGGTAGTCCACGACGATCAGCGACAGGCCGTGGCGCTGGGCGATCCGGCGACACTTCGAGCGGATCTCCATCATGGTGATGCCCGGCGTGTCGTCGATGAAGAGCGGCGCCTCCGACAGCTTGCCCATCGCCTTGGACAGCTTGGGCCAGTCGTCGTGGCGCAGCTTGCCGGTGCGGAGCCGGTCGGAGTCGAGCTTGGCCTCCGCCGACAGCATGCGCTGCACGATCTCCATCTGGCCCATCTCGAGGGAGAAGATGGCGGCGGGCTTGCGCTGGCCGGCGGCGACGTTGGTGATGATGTTGGTCACCAGCGTCGACTTCCCCATCGCGGGTCGCGCCGCGAGGATGATCAGCTGGCCGGGCTGCAGGCCCGACGTCAGCTGGTCGAGGTCGGTGAAGCCGGTCTCGAGGCCGGTGATGGTCGAGTCGGACTCGTGCAGCTTCTCGATCAGGTCGAAGGCTTCCGACAGCAGGTCTCGCATGGGCACGAACTCGCCCTTGCGCTGCTTGTTGGCCAGGTCGAAGACGTGGGCCTCGGCCTCGTCGACGGCGTCGGCACCGGTCTTCTCCAGGTCGAAGCCCAGCTTGGTCAGCGTCGAGCCGGCCTCGATCAGCCGTCGCTTGAGGGCGCGGTCGGTGACGATCCGGGCGTAGTAGACGGCGTTGGCGGGCGTGGGGACCTGGGCGGAGATGTCGGCGATGGCGATGGCGCCGCCGACGTCGGCGAGCTTGCCCCGCCGCTCGAGCTCGTCGGCGAGGGTGACGGTGTCGACCGGTTCGCCCTTGTCGTAGAGGTCGCACATCGCCTCGAACATCGTGCGATGGGCCCCGCGGTAGAAGTCCGCGGGGTTGACCGACTCCGACACCTCGGCGATCGCGTCGGCGGACAGCAGCATGCTGCCGAGGACGCTGATCTCTGCCTCCAGCGAGTAGGGAGGCGTGCGCTGGTACCCCCCTTCGGGGGAGGGTGCGTCGTAATCGGGAACGGTTGCCACGGGCGGTCTCCAGACACCGTCGGTCGTGAGGGGGCGTCCGTGGGAGGATGCCTGTGGGGTGTGACATCCGCTATCGGTCGCGACCGATCCGGACGACCTGCGGGGGATCGTTGGGTCCACCCACAGGAGCGGGCGGCTTCTCCACACGCTGCGCCGGGCCATCCACGAGAACAGCGGCTTGTCCACGGGGTTGTCCACACCCCACCGTCGGATCGTCCGAGATCCTCGTGTCCGTGGCCGGTTCTTCGCAGGAGCTGCCTGCGGCCGGCGAATCTTCGGCGACGATGGACGCATGAACCCCATCAACATCCGTCTGGCCAACCTGTACCGGATCGGTGTGGGCCCCTCCTCGAGCCACACCGTCGGACCGATGCGGGCGGCTGCCTTCGCCAGGGCCGAGCTCATCGGGCACGGCGGTGTGCCCCGGTCCCTCAGGGTGGAGCTGAAGGGGTCGTTGGGGGCCACGGGGCGGGGCCACCACTCCGACCTGGCGGTCCTGGCCGGCCTGCACGGCTGGGAACCTCACGACTGCGACATCGACGCGGTGCTGGCCCTGCGCGAGACGCTGTCGGCCGACCCCCACGTCGCGTGGTCCGGCGGCGCGCGGGTGCGACTGCACCCCGACGACGTGGTGTTCCTGCGGGCCCGCGACACCAAGGGTGAGGTGTTGCCCCACCCCAACACGATGGTCTTCCACGCCACCTTCGACGACGGGTCGACGACATCCTCGACGTGGTGCTCGATCGGTGGGGGGTTCATCCGCCGTCCCGAGGAGGTGGCCGGGGGCGACGACGGGCCCGGCAAGCCCCGTGAGGTTCCACACCCCTTCAACGATGCCGAGTCCCTGATGCAGCGGGCGAGGGAGATCGGCGGGACCCTCGGCGACGTCGTGCTGGCCAACGAGCGGGCGCTGTCCGACGACGACGGCGCGTCGGCCGTCGCCCACCTCGACGCGGTGTGGGAGACCTTCCTCTCCTGCATCGAGCGGGGCACCACGACCACCGGCGAGCTGCCCGGCGGGCTCGCGGTCCAGCGTCGCGCCCGGCTGCTGCTGGATCGCATCGGCGAGGGGCAGGTCAGCGAGGCCTACGCCGACATCGCCCGGGCCCAGGCCTACGCCTTCGCGGTGCAGGAGGAGAACGCCGCGGGCGGCCGGGTCGTCACCGCGCCGACCAACGGGGCCGCCGGCATCGTCCCGGCGGTGCTGGTGGAGGCCGCCGACCGCAAGGGCCACTCCCGCGAGGAGATCCACGCCGCCCTGGCCACAGCGGCGGCGATCGCCATGCTGGTCAAGACCCACGCCTCGATCTCCGGCGCCGAGGTCGGCTGCCAGGGCGAGGTCGGTACGGCCACGTCGATGGCGGCCGCCGCGCTGTGCCAGCTGATGGGCGGCACGATCGACCAGGTCGCCAACGCCGCCGAGATCGCCATGGAGCACAACCTCGGCCTGACCTGCGATCCCATCAAGGGGCTGGTCCAGGCCCCCTGCATCGAGCGCAACGCCATGGGGGTGGCCAAGGCCCACTCGGCCGCCCAGCTGGCCCTCCACTCCGTCGTGGCGGGCGTCGTCAGCCTCGACAAGGTCATCAAGGTCATGAAGCGCACCGGCGACGACATGCGCCGCGAGTACAAGGAGACCTCCGAGGGCGGCCTGGCCGTCTCCTTCCCCGAGTGCTGACGGCCCGTTCCTGCCGGCGCAGCGCGGACGGGCCCGCGGGTCGGGCATCCCGCGGGTCGGACGGGCCCGCGGGTCGGGCATCCCGCGGGTCGGGGGCCCGCGGGTCGGGGGTCCCGGCGAATTGTGCAGCTCTGCCGGCTCGTCGGCCGAGCTGCACCGGCGCCGCTCCGAGATGTGCACCTTTGCCAGCCGAGTGGCTGAACTGCACTTCGTGATCGCGGCGGGACAACCGCAACGACCCCGCGCCGTGGGCGCGGGGTCGTCGGATGCCTGGCTGTGTGGCTGGCTGTGTGTCTGGCCTACGCGTCGGCGGAGGCGGCAACCGCCGCGTCGACCTCTGCCTCGTCGGCGTCGGCGTCGACGGCGGGGACCTCGGGGGTCTCGGCCGCGTTGTCGGCGTCCTCGAGGGCGGACTCGAGGTCACCGGACTCGATGATCTCGTCGGCGACGATGTCGACGATGACGTTGGCGATGACCTCGCGGTGGAGCTTGACGCCGACCTCGTGCTGGCCGACCTCCTTGAGGGCACGGTCCAGGACGATCTTCTTGTGGTCGACCTGCACACCCGTCGTGGAGACGACGGCCTCGGCGATGTCGCGCTTGCCGACGGAGCCGTACAGCGTGCCGTCCTCGCCCGCGGTGGCGGTGATGACGAGCGTGCGACCCTCGAGGCCCTTCTTGACCTCTTCGGCGTCGGCGATCTCGACGGCCTCGCGCTTCAGGCGGGACCGGCGCAGGGCCTCGGCGTCGGCGACGGCGCCCTTGGTGGCACGCATCGCCAGGTTCTGGGGGATCAGGTAGTTGTTGGCGTAGCCGTTGGCCACGTCGACGATGTCCCCGGCGTCACCGAGGTTGTCGACGAACGCCTTCAGGATGATCTTCATCGCAGACCAGCGCTCCTAGCGGTTCGTGTAGGGCATCAGCGCCATCTCGCGGGCGTTCTTGATCGCCTTTGCGAGGAGTCGCTGCTGCTGCGGGTTGACACCGGTCACGCGAGCGGAACGGAGCTTGCCGCGCTCGGACACGAAACGCTGCAGCATCTCGACGTCCTTGTAGTCGATGTAGGTGATCTTGTTGGCCTTGAAGAAGTCTTCCTTCTTCTTGGCGGGCCGCTGCTGCCGCTGGGGCTGAGTACGTGCCATGGGTCGTCCTTTGTGCTGGATGGGGAAGGGCCCGTGGGCGGTGGGCCTGGAGGGGTCTGGAAGAGCGGGATGCGCCCCGCGCCCCGCGCAACGGTGAGGTGGCGGAGCCTTGGATGAAGGGCCCCAGCCGGGACGGGCGGGGTCGAGCGGGCGTCGAATGCGCCCCACTCACCGCCCGGCGATAACGGCACCGAGGCAATCAGCCAACGAGGGTAGCACGGCCGACGGATCGGGCACAGCCCGGGACGGCTCGGCCGCGTCGGTCAGTCGGCCGGGCGCAGCAGGGCCACGGTGGCGGCCGCCGCGAGGGCGGCGAGCAGCTGGACGGACACGAACGGCAGCACGTCGGCCGGGGAGATCCCGGCGAAGGTGTCGGTCAGCATCCGCGAGAACGTGACGGCGGGGTTGGCGAAGCTGGTGGAGGAGGTGAACCAATGGGCGCCGGCGACGAACGCCCCGACCGCCACGGCGATCGCGGGGACGCTGGCCCGCGCCCGGACCATCAGGAAGATGACCAGCACCAGGCCATAGGTCGCGACGGCCTCGCCGAGCCACTGGCCGGCACCCGTCCGCCGGGTCGTCCCGAACGTCACCGCGTCGAGGTCGAACATGGCGTTGGCGATCACCACGCCGACCGCGCCGCCGGCCAGCTGGGCGAGGACGAAGCTGCCGGTGCGCGTCCAGGCCCCCGGTCGCCGCCAGCCGTCGGGGTGCAGCAGCTGGTCGGCGAGGGTGACCGCCGGATTGAGGTGGGCGCCGGAGACCGGGCCGATCGCCATGATGATGGCGGCCAGTCCCATCCCGGTCGCCAGGGCCGCCTCGAGCAGCTGCAACCCCTCGTCCAGCGGGCTGCGTGTCGCCGCCATGATCCCCGAGCCGACGACGGCGATCAGCAGCAGCGCCGTGCCGATGCCCTCGGCCAGCACGAGCCGGCCGAGCGCAGGGGGGACGTCGCGTTCGGTGTCGGCGATCTCCGCGGTCAGGTCGGGCGTGTGGGCGGATGTCGGCGTGCTCATGCGGCGCTCACCCTGGGTGCGAGGTCGTTGACACGGCGCTGGAGCTCGTCGAAGGCGTGGTCGAACGCCTCCTGGCGGCCGTCGGCCAGCGGGTCGGGGATGGACCAGTGCAGGCGTGGGGCGTCGAACGGCGGCCCGGCCTCCCGGGCGAGGTCGCAGACCGACACGACGAGCTGCGGTGGGGTGTCGATGTCGCCGTAGCCGCGTGGGGCGTCGGCGGGCTCGGGCAGGCCGTGACGTCGCAGCAGCGCGACGGTGGCCTCGGGGACGGCGGCGGCCGGCATGTGGCCGGCCGACGCGGCGGGCACCGTCGACACCGACTGCCAGATCGCGGCGGCCATCTGCGACCGCGCGGCGTTGGCCGTGCACACGAACAGGACCGAGGACGCGGTCCAGGACCGGGCCCCGATGAGCCCGTCGAGCCGCGAGCGGTCCAGCACCAGGTAGCGGCGCCGGCCGTCGGCGTGGGACCGCTGCCGCTGCACCAGGCCGGTCTGGTCCAGCACCTTCAGGTGGTGGGCAAGGCCGTTGGGCGGCATGCCGAGGGCCGCCGCGACCTCGTCGGGCGCCAGGTCGCTGTCGAGCAGCGCCTCCACGATCGCCAGCCGCACCGGGTCGCCCAGGGCCGCGTGCACCCGGGCCCGGTCGGCGCGGGCGGCGTCGGCGGGGTCCGGCAACGTCGCGTTGGACGTGACGTCGTCGGTCATCCGGCCACCGGCACCTGCAGGTCGGCCAGCAGCGCCTCGACCCGCTGGCGGATCTCGTCGCGGATCGGTCGGACGGACTCCACGCCCTTGCCGGCGGGGTCGGTGATGGCCCAGTCCTCGTACCGCTTGCCGGGGAAGACGGGGCAGGTGTCGCCGCAGCCCATGGTGATCACGACGTCGGCGGCGAGCACCTCGTCGTCGGTCCAGCGGGTCGGCTGGGCCGCCGTGATGTCGATGCCGACCTCCTGCATCGCCTCGACCGCGGCCGGGTTGACCTCATCGGCGGGCTCGGACCCGCCGGAGAACACGTCGACGGCGCCGTCGGCGAGGTGCTGCGTCCAGGCGGCGGCCATCTGTGACCTGCCGGCGTTGTGGACGCAGAGGAAGAGGACGCGGGGTCGATCGGTGCCGGGCCGGTCGGTCGTGGGGCGATCGGGGGCGGTGGTCATGGGGTGCTCCGAACAGGGCGTGGGCGGACGCCGACATCATATACGCGAGGAATTGTTGAACCAAATGACGCCGGAGTTCAGGCCGGCAGCGCCACCTTCAGCTCGCTGAGCAGTCCCTCGACCCGGCCCCTGATCTCGTCGCGGATCGGGCGGACGGCCTCGAGGTCCTTGCCGGCGGGGTCGGTGATGGCCCAGTCCTCGTACCGCTTGCCGGGGAAGATGGGGCAGGCGTCGCCGCAGCCCATCGTGATGACGACGGCGGCGGCGCACACCACCTCGTCGGTCCAGGGCTTCGGGTAGGCGGCGGCCATGTCGATGCCGACCTCCGCCATCGCCTCGACCGCAGCCGTGTTGACCTCGCTGGCGGGTTCGGAGCCACCGGAGAACACCTCCACGGCGCCGCCGGACAGGTGGGTCGTCCATGCTGCAGCCATCTGCGACCGGCCGGCGTTGTGGGTGCACAGGAACAGGACGTGGGGTCGGTCGCCGGCCACCAGGTGCTCCAGCTTGGCGAGGGCTCGCAGGCGGTCGGCGGCGAAGCGCTCCGCAAGGACGGGCAGCCACGACGTGACCCTGGCGGAGGCCAGCTGGTCGAGGGACTCCAGCAGCAGCCGCTCGATGGTCTCGGGACCGGCGACGCCCGCGAACCGGCGGTGCAGGCGGGTGGTGCTGTTGGCGATCAGGTACTGCTGCTCCGGGCTGGGGTCGTGCATGTGTCTGGCTCCTCCCCGTGGGGTCATGGGTCACGAATGCGACACCACGACAATACATACGAGGAATAATTAGATCAAATAGTCCTCGTGTATATGTATGCCAGGAGGAGCGCCACGCGAACACAACGGCACGAGCCGGCATCGGGTGATGCCGGCTCGTGAAGCTCGTGGCTGTACTGGCTCGTGGCTGTACTAGAAGGGGACGTCGTCCGGGGTGGGCGGTTCGGCCGGGGGCGGCGCGCTGCCTCCTCCGCTGGACGGGCGGGGTCCACCGCCACCGCTGCGGACCTTGCTGACGCTCGTCTTGGCCCAGCGCAGGCTGGGGCAGACCTCGTCGGCCTCGATCTCGGTGGACCAGCGGGTCTGGCCGTCGCGGTCCTCCCAGGACCTCTTGG
Source organism: Euzebya rosea (assembly GCF_003073135.1). NCBI lineage: Bacteria > Bacillati > Actinomycetota > Nitriliruptoria > Euzebyales > Euzebyaceae > Euzebya > Euzebya rosea. The sequence goes on along the minus strand of NZ_PGDQ01000008.1, from coordinate 166,180 downwards.
TCAGCCGACCGATCACGACGACCCGGTCGCCCTTGTTCAGCGACTCGGCGACGTTCTCGGCGTGGTCACGCCAGATGTTGACGTCGAAGTACCCGTCGAGCTTGTCCTCCCACTCGTTGGTGTCCTTGTTCCGCACGCGCCGGTTGACGGCGACGCTCAGGCTGGCCACGGCGATGCCGGACTGCGTGTAGCGGAGATCGGGATCCTTGGTGAGGTTGCCGATGACGGTGATGTTGTTCTGCTCGTTCGCCACAGTGTGTGTGCTCCTCGGACTGAAGTTGGAGGATTCGTACCACAGGGGTGCGACAGCGGCAGGCGCCGGGTCGGGCGACGAGGCCCGAGCAGCCGGGTCAGAGCTTCTTGCTGCGGACCTCGGGGCGCACGAACTTGTGGCGCACGACCTCTTCGGCGTTGCCGAGCTGACGGTCGAGCTCCTTCAGGCCGTCGCCGTCGATCTCGAGGTCGACAACGGTGTAGTAGCCGCTGTTCATGTGGTTGATCTCGTAGGCAAACTCGCGCTTGCCCCAGTGGTCGACGTTGAGGACCTTGCCGCCCTGCTCGCCGATCAGGCCGGTGAACCGGCGGATGTTGGTGTCGACCGCGACGTCGTCGAGGTCGCCGCGGGAGATCATCATGAGTTCGTAGGTTCGCATCGCAAACCATCCTTTGGACTAGTAGCGGCCCTCACGTCGAGTGCGCGGTTCGCACGCGTGGAGGACAGGACGGACGCGAAAGCGTACACCGATCCCGGCTGATCGGCTCGTCGAGGCCTTGTCCGGTCGTCGGCGCCGACCGGGGGTCAGGCGGCGCGGGCGGCCAGCTCGGGGGTGGCCTCGGCCGTCGAACCCGAGTCGTCGTCGGGGTCCTGGTGGGTGGCCACCGGGCGCGGCTCCAGCCGGGTCCAGGCCTGCCAGCGCAACGACGGCCCCAGCTCCTCGGCCTCGATCTCGTGGGTGTAGCGCGTCTCGGTCTTTCCCTCCCCCAGGTCGGCCTCGTAGGGGCGGCGCATCATCCGGCCGACGACGGTGACCCGGTCCCCCTTGCGCAGGGCCGTGGCGGCGTGCTGGCCGAGGTCGCGCCACGCGGTCACGTTGAAGAACCCGTCCTGGCGGTCCTCCCACTCCTTGGTTTCGGTGTTCTGCACGCGTCGGCTGACGGCGACGCGCATCCGCGCGAACGGCACCTCGGCGCTGGTGCGGCGCAGCTCGGGGTCGGCGGTGAGGTTGCCCGACACGGTGATGGTGTTGACGGAGGTCATGGCACGGGGTCCTTTCTGGACGGCTGTTGGGTGCGATGAGCGCACCGTAGGCAGCAGCGTCCGACCCCGTCCGACTTCTTCGGCCGGGTTGTGGACAACCGGTCCGGTCGGCCTCAGCCCAGCGTGTCCACCCATGCCTCGAAGAGGGTCTGCCCGGCGGCGCGGTGTGCCGCGTTGCGACGGCGTGCCTCGGTCACGAGCTCCTCGGGCGTCCAGCCGTTGGCCCCCAGGTAGCGGGCCACGCCGGGCGCCTCGACGTAGCCGGCCACGAAGGAGGCGTCGATCTCGGGGTGGTGCTGCAGTCCGAGCGCCGCGGACAGCCGGAAGGCGTGGACGTCGGTGTCGGCGGAACGCGACAGCAGCGACGCGCCCGGGGGCAGGGACACGAAGTCGGCGTGGGCGTTGAAGAAGGGCGTGCCGTCGGGGACGGCGGCGACGACCGGGTCGTCCCGGCCCTCCTCGGTCAGCTCGATGGGGATCCAGCCGATCTCGGGCGTGCCGTGGTGCACCGACCCACCGCCGGCTTCGGCCAGCAGCTGCGCACCGAGGCACAGGCCCAGCGTGGGGACGGCCTCGTCCAGCGCCACGCGGAGCAGGTCGCGGACCTCGCGGAGGTGTGGCCAGTCCTGCTCCTCGTCGGTGTTCATGTCCCCGCCGAGGACGACCAGCGCGTCCATCCCGTCCAGGGTCGTCGGGACCGGCTCGGCCCAGGCACGGCAGCGGACGACGTCGATGTCGCGGGTCACCAGCACCTCGCCGAGCACGCCTTCGTGTTCGTGGGGCAGGTGCTGGACGATCAGCAGGCGGGTCACGGGGTTTCCTTGAAGAGGCGCTCGACCATGCCGTCGAGGTCGGTGACGGTCTCGACCAGGTCGCGCACGTCGGGACGCAGCGTGCCGGCGTCGACCATGTGGTCCAGCAGGGCGTGGAGGGGCGCCCAGTACCCGTCGACGTCGACCAGCACGATGGCCTTGTCGTGGTACCCCAGCGAGCGGGTGGTCAGCACCTCGACCAGCTCGTCGAGGGTGCCGATGCCGCCCGGCAGGACGACGTAGGCGTCGGTCCGGTCGTCCATCAGCTGCTTGCGTTCGGCGAGGGTGTCGCACAGCACCAGGTCGTCGATGTCGTCGAAGGCGACCTCACGGCGGTTCAGCGAGTGCGGGATGATGCCCGTGACCGGACCGCCGGCGGCCAGCGCCGCCCGAGCGACCTCACCCATCAGCCCGACCTGGCCGCCGCCGTAGACCAGCCTCCAGCCGGCCTTCGCGATGGCGGTCCCGACGTCGCGGGCCAGGACGCGGTAGCTGTCGGCCACCCGTTCCGAGGACGCGGTGAACACACAGACGGCGAAGGTCGTTGGGTCGGGGCGGGAGGTCATCGGCGGCACTGTACGTCGTGGGGCCGGGTGCGTCGGGCGCCGGGGCCTCGCCCCGTCGGCCGGGTCCGGGACGGAGCGTGACGGTCGCCCGTCAGGTGCCGGCGAGCAGCGCCCGTGCCCGACGTGTCGCGTCGGGTGTGGCCCGCACCTCACCGGTGGCGATCCACCACAACCTGGCGATGTCGTCGGCCTCGGGCGGCAGCGCCTGCACCCATGCGATGGCCTCGGCCGCCTCCTCGGCGTGGCCGTCGCACCAGCCCTCCACTCCGGCGGCGATGGCGCAGCGGCGGCCGAGCGCCCAGTCGGGGGTGGCAGGCCCGGACAAGCCGGCGGGTGGCGGCCCACAGGGCTGCACCATCCGTGGCTCGTGGCCGCAGCGATCGCACTCGCCTGCCGCGACCGACTGGGGGCCGCGGTCGGTCTCGGCGAGGAACGGATATCGCTCGCGGAGGACCCGTCGAAGGGCAGCCCGGTCCAGCTCGTCGCTCACCGATCCCACCACAGGGTGGTCAGGGGCTGGTCGGGCATCCGCACCCGCCCGTGGTCGTCGGTCACGACCACCTCCGCGAGCGCGTCGGCGATGGCTGGATCGTGGTCGGCGGTCAGGCACAGCCGCTGGCGCTGATGGGCGACCAGCTCCGCGAGGGCGTCGTAGCGGCCGCTCGGCCGGGTGTGGCCCTCCATCAGGGCGGTGACGCCCAGCACCTCCTCGATGACCTCCCCGAGCAGCTCCACCGTGGGCCCATCGGGACGGTGGAGGTCGTGGAACCGCCTGAACAGCGGGGAGGTGTCGCTCCACGGATGGGTGGCGGTCAGCTCGAGCACGACACGTCGTTCGGCGGCGTCGTGCAGCGCACGCAGGAAGGGGCCCACGTCCTGCACGTCGTAGAGGACGTGGGTGGACAGCACCACGGGTGCCGTTCCCACCGCGGGCGCCAGCTCCGGCCAGCGGCCTCGGTGGACGTCGATCCCGCGTTCGGCGGCCGTGTCGGCCAGCCCATCGCGGGGCTCGACGCCGACGACACGGAAGGTGTCGGTGAACGCCCCGGAGATCCTCCCAGCCCCGCAGCCCACGTCCAGCAGTGACTCACCCGGTGCGAGCCGTTCCAGCACGCGCAGGCCCGTCGGGGTCGTCAGCGGATCGACGGTCGGCGTCGTGATCGTCCCCGGTGGGAAGGCGTAGGGGTTCGCGGGTGCGGCGCGCAGGATGGGCTCGGGGATCGCCCACGCCTCCAGCTGCGCGCGCCAGGACCGGGCGGCGGGTCCATCGGAGGGGTCGCTCATGGGTCCGATCCTGCCACCGCCCGTCTCGTGCCAGAACCGCCCGGCTCGTGCCAGAGTGGCGGGCGATGAGCAACGACGACGCGCTGCCGCCGGAGCTGGACCTCGAGCTCGGCCGCATGGCCGCCGAGCTGGACGCGGAGATCCGGGCCGAGCAGGCGGAGTACGAGGCCATGGCGATGCAGGCCGCCTGGCGTGCCCGGCGGATCGTCGACGTCGCGCGGGCCTGGATGGTGCACGGCGACACCGTCGAGGTCGCCGTCGGCGGCGTGACGCTGGTCGGGACGGTCATCCACACCGGCACGGACCTGATCGTGCTGCAGACGGACCTGCGTGGCCGGGTCGACGTGGCGGTGGCGGCCAGCCCCCTGCTGCGGCTGGTCCGTTCCGCCGACCGCGGTGGGGTGCCTCCCGGCCCGGGCCCGCGCACGTTCGTGGCACGCCTGACCGAGCACGAGGTCGCCGCCGCCTCGGTCGTGCTGGTGCTCGACGACGGGGTGCAGGTCGACGGGACTGTCATGGCGGTGGCTGCCGACCACGTGCTGCTGGACAGCCGCCAGGGGCAGCGGGTCGTGCCGCTCTCCCGTGTCGCGCTCGCCTGGCTGGCCTGACCGAAGCGGAACGCGTGCCGAGGCCGCCGTGCCGGTCGGATGCCGGCAACGCCGGTCAGCTGGAGGAGGCCTGCTCCTCGACCTCGGTCTCGTGGGCGGGCAGGCCCCGCAGCCACTCCACGACCTCGTCCTTGAAGTACCTGAACGCACGTCCGCCCGGCATCTTGTGCGCCGGGATCTTGCCCTGCCGCGACATCTTGCGGACGTAGTCCAGGTTCATGCCCAGCATCTCCGCGACGTGGGCGGCGGTGAGGATGTCCGGGAACTCGTCCAGCCCTTTGTGGTCGGCCATGCTGGCCTCCTCGAAGTCGGGGGTGTTCGGGGCGAGTCTAGCGGTGACGGGGTGGACCAACGGGAGTTCTCCACATCCGAGCGGAGGCCGAACGGACGGTGCGTCTGGGCCTGCCGCTGGGTCCCCGACCGGCCGTAGCGTCGCCGTCGACGGCCGCTCCCGGCCGAGGAACGACCCATCGCCGTGACCCAGCAGATCGACCGGACCACATCGACACCCGCACCCGCGGGCCGGCCCCCCTCATCCGGCCCGCGGGTGCATCGGGGTTGGGCGCTGATGGTCGTCGCCGGGCTGATCGCCGCGGTCGCCAACCTCGTCGCCCTGGGCGGCGGCACTGACGGGGTCGAGGTGCTCGCGGTCGCCACCGACACCCCGCCGGGCACCCCCGTGGGCCAGCTGGCCACGACCGTCGTCACGCTGGCCGTGGACGACCCCGCGGGGCTGCACCTGATCACGCCGGAGCGGATGGGGGCCGGGCTGTCGGGCACCGTCACCTCCACCCGGCTCGCCGAGGGCGACCTGCTGCGCGAGGGTGACCTGCGCCCGGCGGCCGACCACTCGAGGGCGGCGATGAGCGTGCCGATCGACGCCAGCCGGGCGGTCGCCGGGGCGATCGCGCCGGGCGACGTCGTCGACGTCCTCGCCGAGGTCGACGAGGACGTGGTGGTGATCGTCGACGACGCGGAGGTGCTCGACGTCGCCACCGGCGGGGACGGCTTCGCGTCCACCAGCACCCTCGCGGTGGTGCTGTCGGTCGACGAGGACGACGCCATCGCGTTGTCCACGGCGATGCGACGGTCCGAGCTGGACATGGTCCGGACCGCGGGTGGGGCAGGCGGGTGATCGAGGACCCGTTCGTGGTGCTCGCGGCGACCCCGCGGGCGTGGGCATCGACCCTGCACGCCCACGCCGCCGACCACGGCGGGATCGTGGTGCGGGCGACCGTGCTGACCGACCCCGACGCCCGCCGGGAGCAGTGCGACGTCCTGGTCGTCGACGACATCACCTCGTTCCTGACCCCGGCGCTGGTCGCGGCGGTGCACGAGGCCGGCCGGGCGGTGCTCGGCGTGTTCGACCCCGACGATCCGCAGGGCAAGGGCGACCTGGTCGACGCCGGCGTCGACGCGCTGGTCAGCGCCGAGGCCGACCCCGACGAGCTGGTCGGCGCCATCCGCGGGCTGGCGGGCAACCGCCGGATCGCCGATCCCGAGGCACCCGCAACACCGATCGCCACGCCCGTGCGCCGCGACGCGATGACGATCGGGGTGACCGGTCCGACGGGCGGCGTCGGGGTCACCGAGATCGCCATCGAGATCGCCGCCGTGCTGGGCACGACCGGACGGCACACGGTGTTGATGGACCTCGACGAGCTCGGGCCGTGCCACGCCCAACGGCTCGCACTCGCACTCCAGCCCAACCTGCTGGGTGCGATCGACGCAACCCGCCGACGTGCCGACGTCACCCTCGGGCTGCATCGGCTGTCCCGACGACACCCGCTCCAGGCCCTCCCCGGCATGACCACCGGGCAGGACTGGACCCACGTCCCACGCGGCGCCGTGGCCGAGCTGACGGCGGACCTCCAGCGCCAACGGTCGCGCCTGGTCATGGATCTGGGACACTGCCCCGAGGTGGTGGAGGGGGCGGGCGGGCCGCGGTTCGGGCACGCGCTGGGCACGGCGCGGGCGTGCACCGACCTGGTGCTGGTCACCGCCCCGACGCCCATCGCCATCGCCCGCACGATCGAGCTGTTCAGCCGGGTGCACCACGGGACACCGCAGGATCGGCAGCGCGTCCACGTCGTGCTGAACCGGGTGGGCAAGGATCGTTGGGCCATCGAGGAAGCCATCGCCGAGCTCCGACGCGGCCTGGCCGTCGACGTGGTGCACACGGTGCCCGAGGACCGTCGCGTCGCCCGGGCGGCCTGGCAGGGCGAACGGGCCGACCGGGGCCGCTTCTGCACGGCGGTGGCCAGAGTCGTCGCGGGCTGCGGCTGGGCGTCGACGTGACCACCTACGACCGGCTGCGACGGCAGCTCCTGGACCGCCTGGACAGCGACCGCATCGACCCGGCCGACCAGCCCGACCGGGTCCGCACCATCGTCGCCCGGCTGGTCGCGGAGTATCAGCGCGACGCCGAGATCGGCACCGAGGCCAGGCTGCGCGACGTCGGGCAGATGGCCACCCGGCTGGTCGAGTCCGTCACCGCCTACGGGCCGCTGACCCACATCCTCGCCGCCCCGGACGTGGAGGAGATCTTCGTCGAGGGGCCGCGGGTCACCTGGATGGATCGCACCGGCCGGCTGCACGGGCTGGACGTCCCCACGACGGAGGAGGAGAACCGCGCCGTCATCGACCGGCTGCTGGTCCCGACCAGCCGCAGCCTGGACACCCGCAACCCGATGGTGCAGGCCCGCGTGCTGGACGGTGCGGCACGGCTGTCGGTTGCGGTGCCGCCGGTGGCCGAGGGGCTGTCGGCGACGATCCGCCGGCACACCCGCCGGCGTCACAGCCTGGGCGACCTCGTCGGCACGGGGTCGTTGTCCCAGCCGGCCGCCGATCTGCTGACCCTGTGCATGCAGGGCTGGTCCAGCGTCCTCGTCTCCGGCCAGCCGGGTGCCGGCAAGACCTCGTTGCTGACCGCGCTGCTGGGGGCAGTCCCGTCGGAACGCTGCGTGCGGGTGTGCGAGGAGATCCGCGAGCTGACGGTGCCGCTGACCCACGGCTCGTACTACGAGACGCGGCCACCCTCGGCCTCCGGCGACGCGGCGATCACCCTTCGGGACCTGCTGAAGTTCTGCCTCGGCATGCGCTGCGAGCTGCTCGTCGTGGGTGAGGTCAGAGGGGCGGAGGCCTTCGAGCTGACGAGGGCGGTCAACGCCGGCTGCGGCTTCGCATGCACCGTCCACGCCAACTCGGGGCGTGACGCGCTGGAGGCCATCACCAACGCCGCGATCATGGCTGGGGAGAACGTGCCCGAGTCGCTGGTCCGCAAGGTCTTCTCCTCCGCCATCGACCTGGTGGTGCACGCCGACCTGCACGACCGGGGTGACGGGGGCGGTCCCCGGCGGGAGGTGCGCGAGATCGTCGCGGTCATGCCGGCCGTCGCCGAGACCTTCGCCACCGAGCCGATCTTCACTCGCCCCGCCGGCCCCGGCACTCCGCTGCAGTGGACCGGCCTGGTCCCCCCGACGCTCGAGCGGTTGGCGCGCTTGCTGCCAGCGGGTCGGACCCTGCGCGACGTGCTCTCCGCGGTCGACCAGCCACCGGGGATCACCGCCACCGGGGACCGCACCGCGGGCGCCACCGTCCCTCGCCCACGGCCGGCATCGTTCGACCCGGATCCGCTGGCCGGGGTCGGCTGAAGACGCCGTTGACGGGCCGCTCCGGAACGCGTTGTATGCGCATGTCGGGAGTCGCGGCGCACGCCGTGTCAGGAGCAGGGGGCGGGGGTTGAGGCTGGGTCCGCGGTGTCGCTGCAGGACGGATCGCCGATGCTGCCGATGCCCAGGATCCACCCGCACCCACCTCGCCGACGTTCGCGCGTGTCATCACCAGCGCGACGTCGCCCAACCGAAAGCACGTGCTCGATGACCACTCCAGACCCCACGGGACCGTCCCAGGCCACCCCGCCCACGTTCGACCCCGCCGCCACGGCCGTGATCGGCGCCGACCTGCTCCCGGCCACCGGCACACAGCCACCTGCGTCTGCACCGGTGCAGCACTCCGTCGGTGCCCCGGTGGGCGTCCCCGTGGCCTCCCACCTGCCGGTGGACGGGTACGCCGCGGGGCCCCGTTCCCTGTCCTCGGTCGGCAGGCTCATCCTGGCCGCCCTCCTCGACGGCATCCTGATGATCGTCACCCTCAGCATCGGCTGGCTGGTGTGGGCATGCATCACCGCATCCGCAGGGCAGACCCCCGGCAAGAAGCTGATGGGCATGCAGGTCGTCGATGCTCGCACCGGAGCGCCGCTGTCGTGGGGGAGCTACGTCGGCATGCGCGGCATCGTCGGCGGCTTCGTGGGCGGCCTCGCCAGCACCCTGACCCTCGGCGTGCTGTCGTTCATGCCGCTGTGGGACAAGCAGAACCAGTCCGTCGCCGCCAAGGTGTCCAACAGCGTCGTCGTCGACGTGTAGCCGTCGGCCCCGTGCGGGGCGCGACGCCGCTGCCGGCCGGCTGACACAGCACAGGAGTACGCTCCCCCCGACGTCCTCGACGGCGTCGGAGGGAGAGGGATGGCCATGGCCCAGGAGGACCGGACCGCACCAGCCGGCGGGGAGTCCGTGCCGGACCGTGCCGTCGTGCTCGTGCACGGCATCGGCAGCCAGCAGCGCGGCACCGTCCTCAGCGGCTGGGTGCAGGCCATCCTCGGCTGGGTCGAGGACACCGAGGGACTGCGGGCCCAGATCGACCGGGTGCATACCGACGATGACGGACCGGCGTGGGCCGACGTGGTGCTCGGCCACCCGGCAGGCATCGACACGGTCACGACGAGGGTGCGGCTGTACGAGGCCTTCTGGGCCGATGTCATCAGACCGCCGTCGTTCACCACGCTGGTCCGCTGGTCGGCGTCGATCCTCCCGAAGGTCATCAGCCACCACCTCCTCAGCCTGGTCATGGTCTGGCCGGAGCAGAGTTTGGCCGACCTCGCCGACGACGGCTGGGCGACACGGCTGCGGGGGGTCATGCGGGCCGTTGCGACCGTCGTCCTCCTCCCGGTCATGCTGCTGGCCCTGACCTTCGGCGCGGCTGCAGGGCTGCTGGCCGTCGCTGCCGTCTGGGTGCTGGGCCTGGTCGCGCTCGTCCCGGTCCTCAGGGGCCCGGCCAAGGCGTTGCAGAAGGTGGTCGCCACCTCCGTTGGCGACACCGCCTACATCACCACCAACGACATGCAGCGGGCCTACGTCGTGGACCGGGTCAAGCAGGCCATCGGCGCCGCCATCCACGACGTCGGCCCCGACGCGCCCATCACCGTCCTTGCCCACTCCCAGGGTGCGGCGGTCACGTACTACGCGTTGACGGAGGGGACGCCGCCGTCCCGGCCGGTCGACCTGGTCACGTTCGGTCAGGGGCTGACCAAGGTCGAGCGGATCCGCGTCCCGCTGCGCGACGCCTGGTTCGTCACGATCCCCTACCTGATGTCGGCGGTCACCGGAGTGGCCGGGTGGTGGGTGATCCGTCGTGACGCGGTCGACGGCCTGCCCGAGGCGGCCGAGGTCGTCCTGCTCGGCCTCGTCCCGCTGACGGCGACAGCCCTGTTGGTGCTGCTCGGACGGTGGCTGTGGTCGCTGGAGTCCGTCCGACCGCTGATCCGCCGCATGGGGCGGGCTCTCGGCGGGGCCCCGTCCGACGACGTGGACCGGCTGGCCTCCAGCGTGCGTCCGTGGCTGCACGCCGGACTCGGCTGGCTGCTGGCCGGGCTGGCGGCAGTGGTGGCCGGCTGGTGGCAGCTCATCGGGGCGATGGCCATGGACGTCGACCGGTCGGCGGTGGCCCTGGTCGGCCTCGTCGGCGTCGCCATGTTCGTCGGTGCCATCCAGCTGTGGCGTCATGCACGGACGCCGGCCGTGGCGTTGGCCCCCGGGCTGACGGGTGCCGCGGCGACCACCGCCGAGCAGCGGGCCAACACCGCACGGTCCCACGGCCTGCGTGTCCACCTCTCCTGGCCCTCGACGCTGCGCACGTGGACCGACCTGTGGGCGACGTCGGACCCCGTGCCCGGCGGGGCGCTCCGGACCCCTGCCGGCGCCCCGGCGGGGGCGTTCTCCTCCCGCGGCGTCGTGAACCGCCAGTCGATCCTGGGCGACCACACCAGCTACTGGGCCAACCGGCACGACTTCGTGACCACGGTCGTGGCCATGCTGCTGCCGGCGGACTGGACGTTGCGGGCGGGCCACCGGGATGCGGGCGAGGAGGGGCAGGCGCTGCGTCGCGGCTACGGCGTGTTCAACTGGTACGCCCGCGTGCTGGGGTACAGCGCCTTCCTCGCCTATGGCCTGTTCGGTCCGCCGATCCCGGTCGCCCTGCCGGTCGGCTGGATCCCCGCCGGCGTCCGGGACCGGGTCGTGGAATGGACGGCCATGTCCGCCGGTCGGCTGGAGAGCCTGGTGGTCGTCGGCGTTGCGGTGGCGGTGTTCCGCCTCGTCACGACGTGGGCCAGCGGCCGCGCAATCGACCGACGCTGGGCGCCGACGGTGACCGTCGACGTCCTCGCCGCCCAGGCCGGGCCGTTGGCGGACGCAGCCCCGGACGTGGACGGCGCGGTTGAGCCCAACGAGGTGGAGATGGCGGACGAGGTGGAGATGGCGGACGAGGTGGAGATGGCGGACGAGGTGGAGATGGCGGACGAGGTGGAGATGGCGGACGAGGTGCCCGCCATGGCGACATCCGTGGAGGCCGGTTCCCAGCCGACCGCCGAGGAGTCCCAGGCGCCGGCGCCTGCCGCCGGAGAGGACCTGGAGGTCGTCTTCTACCTCGACGGCACGCCCGTGTACTCCACCAGGAAGGACTGAGTCGCCGGGCGTCCCCCGCGTTGGGCCTGCCGCTGGGCCCCTCGACACCCGTAGACCAGACCTCGTGCATCACACCGCCGACGTCCACGCCATCGCGTCGCGGACCCCTGCCCGTCGGGTTGGCCGATGACCGTGGTGGCCGCGCTGTCCACGGGGGTCTTCGTGGCCCTGCTGGTCGCGATGTGCTCCGGCGGGCTGCCGGCACTCAGGCGCACTCCGCGACCGCGCGGGCCTTCGGCGTTGGTGGTCCAGCTGCAGCAGGCCGGGGTGACGTGGACGCCCCTGCAGGTTCGCGCGGTCACGGTCGTGGGTGCCGTGCTGGTCGCCGCCCTCGTCTGGGCGATGACCGGGATCCCGGCAATGGCACTGGTCCCCGGGGCGCTCGTGCTGGCCGCACCACAGGCGCTGCTGCGCCGCCGTGCGCTGACGCGCGTTCGGTCGGTTCGCGAGGCCTGGCCCGACGCGCTGGCGATGATCGGCGGCAGCGTCCGCAGCGGGCGGCCGCTGAGCCATGCCGTGGTGGACGTGTCGCTGGACGGACCGGTTGCCCTGCGCGGTCCGATGGCCGGTCTCGCCGCGCGCATCCAGACCGTCGGGCTGGTCCCCGCACTCCAGGCGGTGGCCGACACCGTCGGCGACCCGGTGACCGACCGGGTCGTGGAGGTGCTGTGCCTGGCCCACGCCGAGGGTGGCCGCATCGTCACCGACGTCGTGGCCGACCTGGCCCACAGCATCGGCGCGGAGGTCCAGGCCGGCGAGGAGATCGACACCCTGTCCCTGGAGGGCAAGCTGAACGCCCGCCTGGTCTTCGCCCTCCCGTGGGTCGTGCTGGTCGTGTTGACCGCACGGCCCGGCCCGTTCGCCGAGTTCTACTCGGGACCCGGCGGGGCGATCGTGATCGGCCTCGGCGCGGTCGTGTCGCTGATCGGCGTGGCCCTGGTCAGCCGGCTGTCGCGGATTCCCGACGAACCGCGGGTGCTGCGCCCGCAGGCGGCCGAGTGAGCTCCCTCCGACCGGTGACGGCATGACCGGCGTGGACCTGCTGGCCGCCACGGCCACCGGCGCCTTCGTGGCCTCGGTGATCTGGACGGTCCTGCGGCCGAAGCGCCGGCTGGCCGGACGCGTCCGCCCGTACGCCCTGTCGTCGCTGAGCGCGCTCGGCCGGCCCGTCGATGCCCGCTCGGTCCGAATCGCCTCGGGTGAGGTGGCGCCGGGGCGGGCCGGACTCGGCGGGCTGCTGGAGCGTGCGGTCGAGCTCCTGCTGTTGCGTGGGGACGCCGACGACGCGCTGCATCGAAGGCTGGTGCAGGCCAAGGTCTACGCCGTGCCGGAGCAGCGGCTGGTCGGCGAGCACCGGGTCCGCCAGGTGCTGGCTGGTGTCATCGGGATCGTCGCCGCCACCGCAGCCGGCACCGCGGTGGGCCTGTCGGGGGTGGGGACGGTCGCCCTCGGTGTGGTGGGACTGGTTGCCGGGGTCGCGCGGCCCAGCGGTGCGGTCGACCGTGCCATCACCCGTCGTCGTGAACGGATGCGCGCCGAGCTGCCCCCCGTCGCCCAGCTGCTGGCGATGCGGGCGCGCGCCGGCGGTTCGATCACCACCGCGCTCGTGGCAACCGCAGATCGCTGTCACGGACTGGTCGCCGACGACCTCGGGGATGCGCTCTCCCAGCACCGTGCCGGCAGGCCGCTGGAGGACGCGCTCGAGACGCTGGCGTCGACCACACCCGAACCCGAGGCGGCTCGCCTGTACCGGCTGCTCGCCGGTGGGATGCGTTACGGGCTGGACGTGGCGCCCGAGCTGCTTCGCCTCGCTCGCGAGGGCCGCGAACACCACCTGACCCGCCTGCGACGCGAGGCGACCAGGCGGCGGGCGACCCTGCTGCTGCCGATCATCGGCCTGCTCGCCCCGTTGATGCTCCTCTTCGTCGCCGCGCCCCTGCCCTCGCTGCTCGGCGGCTGACGAGACGAACAGGGGGTCCTGTGTCGACGCCGCGTCGAATCGACGCACGACCTGTCGCACGAGATCACCGATCGCGCCAGCGGGAGGTCCACGGAGGAGCGTCGCCGACGAACGATGCCGCGCGGCTCAGGCGAAGGGCAGGGACACGAAACGGAGCTCGGTCATCTCGCGCACGGTGTGCGCAGGCCCCTCACGGGTGTTGCCGGCGTCACGTACCCCGCCGTAGGGCTGCTGGTCGACCCGGACCGTCGGGACGTCATTGACGACGACCCCGCCGAAGTCCAGCTCGCGGACGGCCCTCATCGCGACGCCGAGGTCATCGGTGAAGACCGACGCGTGCAGCCCGAAGTCGGTGTCGTTGGCGATGGCGAACGCCTCGTCGAGGGTGTCGAACGGGATGATGACGACCACCGGCCCGAAGGCCTCCCTCCGGCAGAGATCCGCATCGGCCGGCGGGTCGTCGATGACGGTGGGCAGCATGATGCCGTCGTCGACCTTCCCGCCGACGAGCACGGTCGCACCGGCCGCCGCCGCGTCGTCGATCCACCCCTGCAGGCGCTGGGTCTCGCGATCGGAGATCATCGGCCCGACCTCGGTGGCCTCGAGCGCTGGATCCCCGACGACGATCTGCCCCACCTCGCGGGTGAGGGCATCGCGGAGGTCTGCGTGGATCGTCCGGTCGACGAGGACCCGCTGGACGGAGATGCAGCTCTGGCCGGCGTAGGCGAAGCCACCGGCACGTACCTTCCCGGCGACCAGGCCGACGTCGGCATCGGCCGTCACGATGACCGGGGCGTTGGAGCCGAGCTCGAGCGCAACCCGCTTCCTCGGGGCAGCAGCCGCGATGGCCCAGCCCACCCCGACGCTGCCGGTGAACGTGACCATGCGCGGCACAGGGTGGGTGACCAACGGCTCGCCGGCCTCTCGGCCGCCATCGGTCAGCGTCTGCACCCAGCCGGCCGGCATGCCGGCCTCCTCGAGGAGCGCCACGAAGCGCAAGGAGGTCAGTGGGGTCTGGGGGGCTGGCTTCAGCACGACGGGGCAGCCGGCCGCGACGGCTGGGGCGACCTTGTGCGCCACGAGGTTGAGCGGGAAGTTGAACGGGGTGATGGCGGCGACGACGCCGAGCGGGACACGCAGCGCGAACCCCAGGCGACCGGCCCCCGGTTCGGACGCCTCCATCGGGACCATCTCCCCGACCAGCGAACGCGCCTCGGCCGCGGAGAAGCGCAGTGTGTCGATGCAGCGTGCCACCTCCCCCCTGGCGGCGGTGATCGGCTTCCCTGCCTCGCCGCTGATCAGCCGTGCGAACGCATCGGACTGCGCGTCCAGCAGCACCGCCGCACGATCCAGGGTCGACGCGCGTGCGTGCTGGGGGAAGATGTCGCCTCGCAGGTTGGCCTCGAGCATCTGCTGGGCGGCGGTGCAGGCACGGTCCACGTCCTCTGGACCGTGACGGGGCACACGGCCGAGGACGCTGCCGTCGAAGGGGTTGCGCACGACGACTGGGTCATCCCCGACGGGCGCGGACGTGGGCACGGTGTTCACAGGGACGCTTTCGGCGAGGCGATAGGGTGGCGAGTTCCCACACAACCAGAGCGCCTGTACGATTGTCAACAATCTACTAAAGACCGTGCCTCGGTGATGTCCCGTCGGAGGTGCGTGCGAATGGGAGTACGCCCCGTGACCGCTTTCGACAACCTCCAGCCGCTCGCGGCAGCCCCGACCAACGCGCTCATCGCCGACCGCATCCTGGAGGGGATCATGGACGGCAGCATCCCTGCCGGGTCCAAGCTCACCGAGGCGCGACTCGCGGAGCGGCTGGGGGTCAGCCGCGGCCCGATCCGGGAAGCCCTCCAGCGCCTGGTGGCCCAGGGCGTGCTCGTGTCGCACCGTGGGCGCGGCGTGTTCGTGGCGACCCTCGAGCCGGAGGACGTGCTCGACGTGTACCGCTGTCGTGCGGTCACCGAGGCCGCCGCGGTCAGGCTGATCATGGCCGGCGGCGGGCGGGGACTGCAGGAGCTCGAGGCTGCGGCGGAGGACCTGGCCGCGGCGGCCCGGGACGGCGACTGGAAGCGGATCGCGAGGGTCGACCTGCGCTTCCACGAAGCGCTGGTGGCAGCCTCGGGCAGCAAGCGCCTCGCACGCATGTTCGCGACGCTGCTCGTCGAGACGCGGATGTGCCTCATGCGGTTGAAGCCCGCCTATCCGGTGCCCGCGGAAATCGTCCCCCAGCACCAGGACCTCGTGGAGGCCATCCGGTCCGGCGACGAAGCCGCCGCGCTGGCCCTGGTGCACGGGCACATGCGGCGAGCGGTCGTGCTGCAGCTGGGGGACGACGGGGTGCTGTTCCCCGAGCTCTGAGACACGGGGTGTCCGAGCGCGGGTGGTCGGATTCTCGATAATTTGTCTTGCGCAACGACAAAGTCTGCTCCTAGATTGTCAACAATCTGCAAGTCAACGATTGTCGATTCAAGGAGCCGAGCCATGCCCGCCAAGGTGCTGATCCTCGCTGGGGACGCCGCAGAGGACCTCGACGCGATGTACCCGATCTTCCGGCTGCGGGAGGCCGGATACGACGCGGTGGTTGCCTCTCCCACGTCGAAGCTCATCAAGCTGGTCGTCCACGACTTCGAGGACGGGTGGGACGCCTACACCGAGCGGCCGGGGCGACACCTGCCCGTGGACGTCACCTTCGCCGACGTCCGGCCCGAGGACTACGCCGCCATCGTCATCCCCGGTGGGCGTGCGCCGGAGTGGATTCGCCTGGACCCCGACTGCGAGCGCATCACCCGACACTTCTTCGACGAGGACAAGCCGATCGGCCTGATCTGCCACGGCACGCAGGTGCCGCAGGCGTTCGGCCTGCTCTCGGGACGGACCACCTCCGGGTACCCGCCGCTGGAGAGCGACATCGTCAACTCCGGGGCGATCTATCGCGCGGGCAAGGACGTCGTGGACGGCAAGATCGTGTCCTGCACCGGCTGGCCGGACCTCCCCGAGTGGTCGCGGGCCTTCATGGCCGTCCTGGAGGCCCACCTGGAATCCGAGGCGTCCCGTGGCTGACGGGGCCGCTCCAGGGGGTCGACTGGCGGGCAAGGTCGCGGTCGTCACGGGCGCCGCCGCGGGCTTCGGCGAGGGCATCGCCCGACGCTTCTGCGCCGAGGGTGCCCGTGTGCTCCTTGCCGATCTCGACGGCGAGAACGTCGAGGTGGTTGCCAAGGACCTGCGGGAGGCGGGGCACGACGCCATCGCCGCCGCCACCGACGTCACGGCCGACGCCGACGTCAGGCGCGCGGTGGGTCTCGCCGTGGATCGATGGGGCCGCGTGGACGTCATGGTGAACAACGCGGGCATCGCCCAGGCCCCGACGAGGATCGAGGACGCCACCGACGAGCTCTTCGATCAGCTCGTTGCCGTGAACATGTACGGCGTCTTCGCGGGATGTCGGGCCGTCGTGCCGGTCATGAAGGCGCAGGGAGGTGGCGTCATCATCAACACGGCATCGACCGCCGCGGTGCGCCCGAGGCCGCTGCTGAACCTCTACAACGCCTCCAAGGCCTTCACCCTCAACCTGACCAAGACCCTCGCGCTGGAGCTGGCACCGGACCGGATCCGGGTCAACGCCATCAATCCCGTCATGGGCGAGACCGGCATGCTGAAGGTCTTCACCGGTGAGGAGGAGATGGACAACGACCGCCGTGCCGCGGTCGTGGGCACCATCCCGCTGGGTCGCATGTCCACCCCCGACGACATCGCGTGGGCCGCGGTGTACCTGGCCTCCGACGAGTCGTCGCTCGTCACCGGCCACGGCCTCGAGGTCGACGGCGGCCGCGACGTCTGATCGCCCGCGCGGCCATCCCACGATCATGTCGACGAACCTCCACCCCGCGGTCGCCGCCCACCTGGCAGACAGCGCCGCGATGGGCCTGCGCCCCTACGAAGAGCTGACACCGGCCGACGCCCGTGCCCAGTTCACGGCGGTCGCGGCTGCCCGGCGCGGGGCCGACCACCGCCCCCCTCCCCCCGGCAGCGTCGCCGACCGGGCGATCGAGGTCGGCGATCGGACCGTCGTGCTGCGCATCCACCGCCCCGAGCCAGCGGCACGCCCTGCCGTGGCGACGGTGGTGTTCTTCCGTGGCGGTGGCTGGGTCATCGGCGATCTCGACACCCACGAGGCGCTGTGCCGCCGGATCTCGGCGGCACTTCCGGCGGTGGTCGTGGCCGTGGACTACTCCCTGGCGCCTGAACACCCCTTCCCAGCGGCGATCGAGGATGGTGAGGCGGCGACCCGCTGGGTGGCCGCACACGTCGGCGAACTCGGCGGGGACCCCGATGCGCTGGTGGTCGCCGGGGACAGCGCCGGTGGCGCGATGGCCGCGGTCATCGCGCGGCGAGCTCGGGACGCCGGAGGTCCGTCGCTGGCCGGGCAGCTGCTGCTCTACCCCGTGACCGACCTGACCATGTCGCACGCCTCCTACGTCGAGATGGCGACGGGCAAGGGCCTGACGGCGGCCACGATGGCCTGGTTCATCGGCCACTACGGTGCCCCGGCCGACGATCCCGACGCCTCCCCGCTGGCCGCCGAGGACCTCACCGGCCTGCCGCCCGCCGTCGTGACGACCGCAGGCCATGACCCGCTCCGCGACGAGGGCGATGCCTACGCCCACCGCCTGCTCGACGCCGGAGTGCCCACCGTCCATCGCCGCCACGACGGCCTGGTGCACGCCTACGCCCTGATGGACGCCGTACCGCCTGCCGTGCAGGCCATCACCGCCGACCTCGCTGCCCTGACCGACCTGCTCGCCAGCTGAACCCGAGCCAGACACGACCCCGATCCAGGAGCCGACAGATGATCGCAACCCCCCACGCCCGCTTCCGCCTGCACCGCCTGCTGGTGATGGCCCTGACCCTTGCGCTGCTGGCCGTTGCCTGCGGTGACGGATCCGCCGGGGAGGGCGCTGACCCTCCCGCGTCGGACAGCGAAACCGGCCAGGCCGACGCCGGCCAGGACGACGGCGACGGTGCCGATCAGGACGGTGCTGATCAGGACGGTACCGATCAGGAGGACCCCGGCCAGGAGGATGCCTCCTCCGACGAGGAGGTCACCCTGCGCATGGTGTGGTTCGAATGGGCACCAGCCCAGGCGCTGGAGGAGTTCGCCAACACCCACTACGCCGAGGTGGATCCGAACATCAGCTTCGAGGTCGAGACGGTGCCGTTCGGCCAGTGGCACGACGCGATCTTCACCCAGTTCGCCGCCGGCGAGACCAGCTTCGACATCCCCATCCTCGACAGCCAGTTCATCGGCGAGGCCGTGACCGGGAACCACATCGCCACCCTGACGGAGTTCGCCAACGACAACATCGACCTCGACGCCTACCCGTCGAACCTCCTGGCCGCGTACTCGCAGTACCCGGTCGCACCGGACGGACAGTTCGACCCAGACGGGGACGTCTACGGGCTGCCCCTGCTCGCCGATACCTGGGTGCTCGTCTACCGGAAGGACCTCGTCGGCGAGCAGCCGCCCGGCAGCTGGGAGGAGATGCTCGAGGTCGCCGCGCAGTGTCAGGCGGACAACCCCGACATGGCCGGCCTGGCCTTCCACGGCGCGCCTGACTACGACACCGCAGGGATCACGCTGAACCAGGTCATCTGGGTGAACGGCGGTGAGATCTGGGACGGCGAGGGACAGGTCGAGGGCATCATCAACGACGAGGTCGGCCTCGCCGCCATCGACCAGCTCGTCAACGAGATGGTCCCGCTCGCACCCGACGGCGTCGGGACGGCGTTCATCGGCGAGGTCAACGCCGCGATCAACCAGGGACAGGCCTGCATGGGCATGAACTGGGTCGCGGGCCTCGAGGGCATGCAGGACCCGGCCAACTCCACCCTCGGCGACACCGAGGAGGAGATCCTCGAGAAGCTCGGGTTCGCCGAGCTGCCGGACGGCGCCGCGGATGTCTCCCCGATGGGTGGCATGGGCATGCACGTGTCGGCCTACTCGCCCAACCAGGCGGAGGCGCTGGCGTTCATGGAGTGGTTCCAGAGCGCGGAGGTCCAGCAGATGTGGGCCGAGGCCGGCGGTGTTCCCGCCCGGACCGACGCCCTCAACTCCGAGGCCTTCCTGAGCGCGCGACCGTGGAACCAGGCGTTCACCGACTCCGTGGACAGCCTGAAGGACTTCTGGGCCATCCCCGAGTTCTTCCAGATGATCGACGTCCACTCCACCCAGGCGAACGCCGCGATCACGGGGACGCAGGGACCGGCGGAGGCCCTCGACTCCCTGGCCGAGCAGGAACAGACGATCCTGGACGGCGGTATCTGATGACTGCCAGCGCGCCGCCGACCGAAGACGTGGCAGGGCGGACGCCGATCTTCGCTCCGCCACCGGCGGCGGCGCGCTGGCGATGGCTGCCCGACCGCTGGCTGGCCAGGCTGTCGGTGGCCCCGACGCTGCTGCTGCTGTTCGGGTTGTTCATCTTCCCGCTGCTGTACGTCCTCGTCCTGTCGTTCACCGACTTCTCCGCCAGCGGGAACCAGGCCGTCAACGGCGTGGGCCTGGAGAACTACGGCCGGCTGCTCACCAGCGACCAGGTCCGGGCCAAGGCGCTCACGACCGTGCTGTTCGTCATCGGCGCGGTCGGCCTGCAGACGGTCCTCGGGTTCGGCCTGGCCTACCTCGTCCATCGCCAGAAGCGCGGCGGGGGCTTCCTCACCGTGCTGTTCCTCATCCCGATGATGCTGTCACCGGTCATCGTCGGGGCGTTCTGGCGCCTGATGCTGGACTCCAGCTTCGGGGTGGTCAACGGCACGCTCTCCCTGATCGGCGTCGACGGGCCGCAGTGGCTCAGCCAGCAAGGTGTTGCGCTGGTGTCGTTGATCTTCGTCGACACCTGGCAATGGACCCCGTTCATCATGGTGATCGCGCTGGCAGGCCTCAACGCCGTGCCCGCCTATCTGTACGAGGCAGCCGACATCGACCAGGCGAGCGACTGGTTCAAGTTCAAGAGCATCACCCTGCCGATCGTGTGGCCGATCCTCCTGATCGCGATCCTCTTCCGCGTCATCGACGCGTTCCGGCTGTTCGACATCGTCCTGATCGTCACGGGCGGCGGTCCCGGCGGCACCACGGAGACCCTCAGCTTCCACATCTACAAGCTGGCGATCCGCAACTTCCAGACCGGGCTGGCCTCGGCGTACGGGGTCCTGATGCTCGTCGTCGTCAACGTCATGGCCGTCTTCTTCATCAAGTACCTCGAGAGGCTGCAGTCGAAGTGAGCGTGATCACGTGAGAACCGTCATCGAGAAGTCCCTGCTGCTGGTGCTGGGGATCTTCATGGTCTTCCCGATCTTCTGGATGCTCGAGGCATCGGTGAAGGACCAGTCCACGATCCTCGCCAACCCGCCGTCGTTCGTCGGCTTCGAGCCGACCCTCGACAACTACCGGGACGTCTTCTTCGCCCGCGGGACCGAGGGCGAGGCGAGAGCGGCATCCGGGCTGGTCACCAACTTCGGGACCAGCGTCGTCGTGGCCGTGTCCGCGACGATCCTCGCGACGGCGATTGGTACGCCGGCCGCCTGGGCCTACTCGCGGTTCCCGCTGAAGGCGGGCAAGGACCAGCTGTTCTTCATCCTGTCGACGCGGTTCATGCCGCCGGTGGTCGCGGTGATCCCGCTGTTCCTGATGTTCAGGACGCTGGGGCTGCTGGACTCCCGGCTCGGACTGATCCTGCTGTACACCGCGTTCAACCTGCCCTTCACGATCTGGATGCTGAAGGGGTTCGTCGACGAGATTCCCGCCGAGTACGAGGACGCGGCGATGGTCGATGGCTACTCCCGCGTCCAGGCCTTCAGGCAGGTACTGCTCCCGCTGCTGCGGCCCGGCATCTTCGCGACGGCGGTCTTCTCGCTCATCTTCACCTGGAACGAGTTCGTGTTCGCCATCTTCCTGACCCCGGGTGGTGGAGCGGTTCGCACCGCCCCTCCGGCCATCGCCGGCCTCTTCGGCGGCACCGAGACCCAGTGGGGGGTTGTCGCGGCGTCGGCGGTGGTCTTCGCGCTCCCGGTCCTGGTGTTCGGCTACCTCGTCCGCAACCACCTCGTGGCGGGCATGACCTTCGGAGCAGTGAGGCGCTGATGGCCGGTATCTCCATCCAGGCCCTCAACAAGCGGTTCCCCGACGGGACCGTGGCGGTGCACGAGATCGACCTCGAGATCGAGGACGGTGAGCTCTTCGTGCTGCTCGGGCCCTCCGGCTGCGGCAAGACCACGACGCTGCGCTGCATCGCGGGCCTGGAGACCCAGACCAGCGGTGACATCCGCATCGGCGACCGGCTCGTCAACGACCTGCGGCCCGGCGAGCGAGACATCGCGATGGTCTTCCAGTTCTACGCCCTCTACCCGCACCTCACCGCGCGCGAGAACATCGGCTACCCGTTGCGGGCCGCTGGCGTTCCCCGGGCCGAGGCGGAGGCGCGCGTCGATGCCGTGGCGAGGACGATGCGACTCGACGGCCTGCTGCGGCGCAAGCCCGACAAGCTCTCCGGGGGTGAGCAGCAGCGCATCGCCCTGGCGCGTGCGATGGTGCGCGAACCCCAGGCGTTCCTCCTCGACGAGCCGCTGACCAACCTCGACGCCGAGCTGCGGCTGGACATGCGCACGGAGCTGAAGCACCTGCAGGACCGGTTGGGCTCGACGATGGTGATGGTGACCCACGACCAGGTCGAAGCCATGTCACTGGGTGACCGCATCGCGCTGATCAACGAGGGCCGCGTGGAGCAGGTCGGCGCCCCGCTCGACGTGTACGACCGTCCTGCGTCGCTGTTCGCCGCGACGTTCATCGGGACGCCAGCGATGAACATCCTGCCGGTCGAGGTGGACGACGGAGACCTTCGAGCCCCGTCGGGCCTTCGCCTGCCGATCCCGGTCGGCCTTCCCCGGACCGATGGGCTGGTGGCTGGCGTGCGCGCAGAGTGGTTGTCCGTCACCGCCCCGACCGGTGATCGACGGGGCGCCGCCCGGGTGATCGCACGCGAGGCGCTCGGTGACGAGACGATCTACGCGGTGGACATGGGTGGGCATCGTGTCCACGTCCGCACGCCACCCACCGTGCGCTTCGAGGCCGAGGACAACGTGGACGTCGCGTTCGTCGGGACCGAACCGCGCGTGTACCACGAGGGCACCGGGAGGTTGGCCGCATGAGCCGCGTGAAGCTCGACGGGATCAGCAAGTCCTTCGGTGACGTGCAGGCGCTCGCAGACGTGTCCATCGATGTCGAGGACGGGTCGTTCTTCGTGCTCCTCGGGCCGTCCGGCGCGGGGAAGACCACCACCCTGCGCGTCATCGCCGGGCTCGAGGCGCCCGACGCGGGCGAGGTCAGCTTCGACGGTGCGGCGGCAGGTGACGCAACCCCCGCAGCCCGCGATGTGGCCATGGTCTTCCAGAGCTACGCGCTGTACCCGAAGCAGACGGTCGCGGAGAACATCGCCTCCCCGCTCCGCGCGCGGCACATCCGGGTCGAGGAGATCGACAAGCAGGTGGCGGACATCGCAGCGCTGCTGCACATCGACCACCTCCTGGACCGCCATCCGGGGCAGCTGTCCGGGGGGGAGCAGCAGCGTGTTGCGCTGGGCCGGGCCCTCGTGCGCGAGCCCCGCGCCTTCCTGATGGACGAGCCGCTCACGAACCTCGACGTCAAGCTGCGCGTCGAGATGCGCGCCGAGCTCACTCGCCTGCACCGACACGTGGGGCGGACGTTCATCTACGTCAGCAACGATCAGGCCGAGGCGATGTCGATGGCCGATCGGATCGCCGTGCTCCACGACGGGAGGATCCAGCAGGTCGGCACGCCGGAGGAGGTGTACGACCACCCGGTCAACCGCTTCGTGGCGACGTTCGTGGGCAGCTCGCGCATGAACCTCCTGGCCTGCACGGTGCAGGACGCCGAGCTGGTCGGCGCGGATGGGTGGCGGCTGCCGGCCCCGCGCACGAGCGCCGGACAGGGGACACGCCTCGAGCTGGGCATCCGTCCCGAGGACCTGTCCGTGGCCGGCGAGGCCGAGGGCCCGCACGTCGTGCGCGGAACCGTGTATGCCGTCGAACCGCTGGGGGACCGCGTCCTCCTGGACGTGCAGGTCGGCGACACCA
The DNA here is from genome assembly GCF_003073135.1 of Euzebya rosea. Lineage (NCBI taxonomy): Bacteria > Bacillati > Actinomycetota > Nitriliruptoria > Euzebyales > Euzebyaceae > Euzebya > Euzebya rosea. The sequence continues at coordinate 142,743 of NZ_PGDQ01000008.1, read as the reverse complement.
TCGTCCGGGTCAAGGCGGCGCCGACCGTCTCGCACGACGTCGGCCAGGCGGTCGGGATCACCGTCGACATGGCCCGCATCCACCTGTTCGACGTCGACTCGGGCCTGGCCCTCCCCGTCCGTGACGAACCTGACCACGACCCCGTCTGCTGAGGAACCGTCCATGACCACACACGAACTGGCCGTCATCGCCGGTGACGGGATCGGGCCGGAGGTGATGACCCAGGCGCTGAAGGTCCTCGACGCCGCCGAGCAGCGCTTCGGCTTCTCCACGACCCGCACCGAGTACGACCTCGGCGGGCGCCGCTACCGCACGACCGGCGAGGTGCTGTCCGACGACACCCTGGTCGAGCTCGACGCGGTGGACGCGATCCTCCTCGGTGCCGTCGGGACACCCGACGTGCCGCCGGGTGTGCTCGAGCGCGGCCTGCTGCTGAAGCTGCGGTTCGCCTTCGACCAGTACGTCAACCTGCGTCCCGTCAAGCTGCTGGCCGGCGTGCCCACGCCGATCGCCGGGCTGACCCCCGACCGCTGCGACATGGTCATCGTGCGCGAGAACACCGAGGGCATGTACGCAGGTGCCGGCGGGTTGTTGTTCGACGGCACGGCGCACGAGGTCGCCACCCAGGAGTCGATCAACACCCGTCACGGGGTCGAGCGCGTGGTCCGGGACGCCTTCGTCCGGGCGGAGGCACGACGGGGGCACCTGACGATGGTGCACAAGACCAACGTGCTGAACTTCGCCGGTGACCTGTGGATGCGCACGTTCACCGAGGTCGGCGAGGCCGACTTCCCCGACGTCGAGCGCGACTACGTGCACGCCGACGCGATGTGCCTGTACATGGTCACCACCCCGGAGCGGTTCGACGTCGTCGTGACCGACAACCTGTTCGGCGACATCATCACCGACCTCGGTGCGGCCGTGCAGGGCGGCTTGGGCCTTGCCGCCAGCGGCAACATCGACCCCACCGGCGAGCACCCGTCGATGTTCGAGCCGGTCCACGGCTCGGCACCCGACATCGCCGGGAAGGGCTGGGCCAACCCGGTCGCCGCTGTCCTCAGCCTGGGGTTGTGCCTCCGCCACCTGGGTGAGGTCGACGCCGCGGACGCGGTCGAGGACGCTGCCGCCACCCTGCTCACCGAGCTGGGGGCGATGGCCGGCCCGACCATGGGCGGCTCGACCGACGAGCTGGGCGACCGCATCGCCGAGCACGTCGCTGACCCGTCCGCCACCTGACAGTCCCGCAGCGGGCGGTCGACAGCGACCCCGACCCTCGTCGTCCGAAAGGATGCTCGCATGTTCAACCACATGGTCATGTTCAGGTTCCCCGACGACGAGGTTGCCGCGGCCGTCATCGAGCGCCTCCACGAGCTCGCGGACAGGCTCCCGCAGGTCGAGGAGCTGATCGTGGGCCGGGACCAGCTGCACTCCGAGCGGTCGTTCGATGTCGGCACGCTGATGCGGTTCGCCGATCGCGAGGCGTTCGAGGCCTACGAGGTCCACCCGGTCCATGTCGAGGCGGCGACCTGGATCGACGACGTCGCCACCGAAGCGGTCGCCGTGGACTGGCTCGACTGACCCCCAGCTGCCGGTCGGGCTCACCCCAGCAGCGCGGCCACCGCCTCCTGCACTGCCGTGCTGACGGCGGCGACACCGCCGGCGATGCGGATGCGGGACAGGGCCTCCCGGTGGGTGGTCAGGAACGCCGCGGCGGGTGCGTCGGCCGACAGGGCGTCCCGGTCGACCAGCAGCAGCACACCACCCTCGTGGGCGGCCGCCGCACCGGCAACCAGTCCGTCGGGGAACGCCGTCGTCGTCGCCAGCCACACGACCGCCGCGGCGGCGCCGCGGTCCAGCGCCTCCTCGGCGACCACGCGGGCGGTCTCGGTGCGTGTCGCCCCGGCGATCCGGGTCACCCTGCCCACGGCCTCCTCCACCTGGGTCGCCACTGCCTGCGACACCGCCGCGGTCCCACCGACGATCGTCACGTCGGACCGGCCGGCCAGGGCGACGGCGGTCGCCGGTGGCAGCACGTCGGCAGCGGTCAGCAGGACGGGCACTCCGGCGGTCCCGCCGAGGGCAGAGGCGGCCAGGGCATCCGGCCAGCCCCGGGTCGGGTCGGCGTTGATCCCCTCCACCAGCAGGGCCTCGCCATCGGCGGGGAAGGCCTCGGCGATCGCCGCGGCCGTGTGGAACCGGGTCGGCCCCTCGATGCGGGCCACCTGCACCCCCAGCTCGGCCAGGTCCTCGGCGACCTCGGGCGCCAGCGCGGCGGTGCCGCCCAGCACGATCGCGCGGGTCGCGCCCAGCCGGGTCACCTCCGCCGCCGTCGCCGGGGACAGCGCGTCGCGGGTGGACAGCAGCAGCGGCGCGTCCTCCTGCACCGCGAGCGGGGCCCCCGCCAGGGCGTCGGCGTACTCGTCGGCCCGGGCGACCACGACCACCTCGGCCGTGTCGTGGGCCACGACCGCGACCTCCGTGACCCCGGCAGGAAGGTCGACTGCCAGCGGCCCGTCGGCCGTCGACGGGGTCAGGTCGTCGGTCAGGACCGTGGCGGCCGTCCACGCCTCGAAGCTGGTGATCGGCCGGGACGCCCCCCGGACCTCGTAGCGCACCGCCTCGCCGATGCGGCCGTCGTCGCCGGTCGGGGCGAACGTCGCCGTCGACCCGTCGACGGTGAGGTCGGTGACCCGCGCCGGCGGCGTGCAGTCGGTGCCGTGGTTGGCGGTGTGGCACGGGTCGTGGCCCTCGCTGGTCCAGTCCAGCTGCCCGACCGGGGTGTCGGTGTCCCACAGGAACCGCCAGCCCTCGCGGGTGCCCACGCCGATCTCGACCAGGCCGTCACCGTCGACGTCACCCACCGGCGGGGTCCCGATGACCCAACCACCGGTCAGCTTGGGGAAGCCGTCGACCTCGCTGCCGTCGCCGCCGTAGCCCCGCAGCAGGTACCGGCCCGACGTGGCGAGCACCTCGGCACCGGCCACGCCGTCGACGTCGGCGATCGCCGGGGCCGACAGCAGCTGGTAGTCGTCGTGCTCGACCGGCCAGCCGGGCCGGGCCGGGGTGGCGTCCATCGACCAGGCCTGCACCAGGTGCTGCTGGGGCAGGTTCTGCCCGACCAGCACCAGGTTGACCGCGCCGGTCGCCGACAACCCGCCCTTCACCACGTCCAGGCCGCCGTCGCCGTCGAGGTCGCCGATGGCGGGGTACTCGAACAGGTTCAGCGCCACGGGCAGGGTGGGACTGGAGGGCAGCTCGTCGGTGTAGGCGCGGATCGTCGACCCGTCGCCGTCGTACAGCGTCAGGTCGCCGGTGGTGATGGAGTAGGCGATCTCGTCGTCGCCGTCCCCGTCGACGTCGGCCAGCGCCGGGATGTGCTGCGGCCCGACCAGGGGGAGGATGTCGGGAAGCAGGCCGTTGACGGCAACGGGCCAGCCGTCGGCGAACGTGCCGTCGTGGTGCACCACGTACAGGCGGCTGGATCCGCCGATGGCGTTGGCCGCCAGGTTGGTCACCAACCCGCCGACGGTGTCCTCGATGCCACCCGGGGTCGGCTGGGTGGCGCCGTAGACCTCCGAGGAGCCCGACACGATCTCGAGGTCCCCGTCGCCGTCGACGTCGCCGACGGCGGGGGTGCCGATCAGCTCGCCGCCGATGTACTCCTCCTCCGCGGGGTCGGCCAGGCGCAGCGGGAAGCCGTCGTGGAGGGTGCCGTCGCCGGCCCACACGTAGAGGTGGCCGTCCAGCGCGGCGGCGATGACCTCGCGGGTCCCGTCGCCGTCGAGGTCGGCGATGGTGGGAGCGGCCAGGAACCCGCGCTTGCGATGGTCGGTGCTGGTCGGACTCGCCGCCAGCGCTGGGTCGACCGACACGGGGAACCCGTCGAGCACGACGCCGTGGCGGTCCAGCGCGAACAGCCGACCGTCGAAGGTCATGCCGACGATGTCGGCCGACAGGTCGCCGTCGATGTCGGCCACCGCCGGGGTGCGCCACCCACCGGTGACCGCAGGGACGGCACCGGTGGTGTGGGCGGCCGACCCCGGGTGGTGGAAGAACGCCGGCGGCAGCAGGAACGGATCGCCGTCGTTGAACCACGGGACGGTCCCGCCGGTGTGATCGCGGACCCACAGCCGACCGGAGGAGTCGGCGTCGATGATCTCGCTGGTCCCGTCGCCGTCGAGGTCGGCGAACACCAGCGAGGTCTCCCCGCCGGAGTCGGTGAAGATCGGCCAGCCGTCGTGGGCGGCCGGGTCGTGGTGGGCGAAGTAGACCTTGCGGTCCTCGCCGCGGTTGCCGTCGGCGTCGGTGGCGACCAGGCGGACGGTGAAGGTCCGCTCGTCGGGATCCGACGGCGGTGTGCCGTCGGCCGCGCCGGGGACGGCGGCGGCGACGTCGGCCATCGGGATCGTCCCCAGCAGCTCGTCGACGGGCGCGGTGCCGTCGCCCTCGGCCACGGTGGTGAAGTCGGTGTCCAGCGGGGCGTTGCCGGGGGCCCACTGCAGCTCGTAGGACCAGCCGGTGGACCGCTCGGCCGCCACGTGACCGCGGACCTCCAGCTCGGTCGTGGTGACGGGGTCGACCAGCGTCCACCAGGCGGGGTCGTCGATCCACGCCTCCGGCGGGACGGTGCCCGGCCCGACGGCGGCGACCGCGGCGGCGAGGTTGGCCCGGCCGTAGCCGAAGTGCGGGTCGAAGCCGTCCTGGGCGGGGTCGGGCGTGCCGACCACGCCGGTGTCGGCCGCGGTGACGTCGTCGGCGGTCATGGTCAGCAGCTGCTTGACCTCGTCGCTGGTCAACGGCTCGCCGAACACCTGCAGCGCGCGCGAGTGCAGCAGGCCCGCCGCCCCGCCGGCCTGGCCGGTCGCCTGCGAACCCGTCTCGGCCATGAAGCAGACAGCAGCGTGCTCGCCGTGCTGGGTGAGGTTGGACTGGCGGAAGTACGTCGTCGGCGGCACCTGGGAGTCGATGATCCCGAGGGCGTCCACGACCGGCTGCAGGCCGGGGACCTCGGTGCCCAGCCCGTGGGTGTCGGTGACGCAGCCGTTGATGAAGACGCTCTGGCGGTAGTTGGTCGGGTAGTTGTGGTTGGCGGTGTTGAGGTCGGAGGAGACGTGCATCAACGCCATGCCGCTGGCCGCGGCGTGGGCCGCGGCCTCGCGGGCCGATGCGGAGTTGGTCAGCACGCCGTTGGCGACCACCTGCACCAGCGCACCGTTGTCGGCGGCGTAGACCGTCGCGGCGGCGTAGCGGTCACCGGGGAGGACGAAGCTGTCGTACTCCCGCAGCATCATCACCCGGCAGTCAGGGCACACGCCGGCGTCGCCGAGGGCGTTGTCGGTCTCGGCGGCGGCCTCGCGACCGCGGCCGGTCCCGTGGCCGGAGGCGGCGGAGTAGGAGGAGTCGTCGGAGGGGTCGTTGTCGTCGTCGAAGAAGTCCCAGCCGGCGATGTCGTCGACGTAGCCGTTGTCGTCGGCGTCGGTGCCGTCGCTGAACGCCCGGATCAGGTCCTGCCCGTCGAGCAGGTCGTTGTCGTTGGCGTCGGTGACCCGGCTGTCGTCGATCCAGTCGTCGACGGTGACCGCCCCGTCGCCATCGGCGTCGTGGGTGGTCGCCCCCTCCGGCACCGGCAGCTCGCCGACGTTCAGCCAGACCTTGCGGCGAAGCTCGGTGTCGTGCCACCGCACGCCGGTGTCGAGGATGGCGATGGCCACCCGTGGGTCACCGGTCGTGGTCTTCCACGCCAGGTCCGCCGACACGCCGGACACCATCGGGTCGCCCGGCCCGTGGGTCGCGGTCAGCCGCGTCGATTCCGGCGCGAAGCCGAACAGGTTGTACTGCTCGTCGTAGACCGACGGGCATGCGTCGACGTCGTCCTCGTCGTCGGGCTCGCTGCAGTCGAACCCCGGATCGTTGGGTGTGCCGACCCGGGGATCCGGGTCGTCGCTGGGGAACCGGCTTCCCTGCGCGAGGGCAGGGAGCGCGGCGAGGAGCGCGAGCACGAGGACGAGGACGGCGGGACTGCGGCGCATCGTCGGATTATTGCACCACCCCTCCACTTTCGTGGGGATGGCCGTGCACATCCGTCGTCCACCTCGCGGACCGCGGTGCTCCCCCCGCGGCGCCCCCGGTGGCTCAGTCGGCGCCGAACTCGATGGCAGCGTCGTCGAGGGCCGCGACCTCGTCCCCGGGGGTCGCGGGGTTGGCGATGATCTGGTCCGCCCCGCCGGCCGGCAGCTCACCGAACAGCGTCCCGTGCTCGACCAGGACGGTGCCCTGCTCGATCGGCTGACCGGCGTAGACCTCGAGCTTGTCGCGGCTGTCGGCGATGTCGAGGTTGCGCATCGTCAGCTGCCCGATGCGGTCGGTCGGGCCGAACGCGGCGTTGTCCACCCGCTCCATCGACAGCTTGTCGGCGTCGTAGGAGAAGTGCTGGCCCTGCGTGTCGAGGATCGTGTAGTCCTCGCCGCGCCGCAGCCGGACGGTGACCTCGCCGGTGACCAGCGACGCGACCCACCGCTGGAGCGACTCGCGGATCATCAGCGCCTGCGGGTCCAGCCAGCGGCCCTCGTACAGCAGGCGGCCGAGCTGGCGTCCCTGGTCGTGGTAGCGGGCCAGCGTGTCCTCGTTGTGCACCGCGGCCAGCAGGCGCTCGTAGGCAAGGAACAGCAGCGCCATGCCGGGGGCCTCGTAGATGCCGCGCGACTTCGCCTCGATGATCCGGTTCTCGATCTGGTCCGACATGCCGAGGCCATGGCGGCCACCGATGGCGTTGACGGCCGTGACCAGCGCGACGGGGTCGTCGAACACCTCGCCGTTGACGCTGTGTGGCCGGCCGGCCAGGAAGCCGATCGTCACGTCCTCGGTGTCGATGTCGACGGCCGGGTCCCAGAAGCGGACGCCCATGATCGGCTGGACGATCTCCAGCGACGTGTCCAGGTGCTCCAGCACCTTGGCCTCGTGGGTGGCACCCCAGATGTTGGCGTCGGTGGAGTACGCCTTCTCCTCCGCGTCGCGGTAGGGCAGGTCACGGGCGTCCAGCCAGCGGCTCATCTCCGCCCGTCCGCCGAGCTGCTCGACGAAGTCGGCGTCCAGCCACGGCTTGTAGATCCGCAGGTTGGGGTTGGCCAGCAGCCCGTAGCGGTAGAACCGCTCGATGTCGTTGCCCTTGAACGTCGACCCGTCGCCCCAGATGTGGACGTCGTCGGCCTGCATCGCCCGGACCAGCAGCGTGCCGGTGACGGCGCGACCCAGGGGCGTGGTGTTGAAGTAGGTCCGGCCGGCCGAACGGATGTGGAAGGCCCCGCAGGCCAGCGCCGCGAACCCCTCCTCCACCAGCTCGCGACGGATGTCGAGCACCCGGGCGATCTCGGCGCCGTAGACCTTCGCGCGGTCCGGCACGCCCGACACGTCCGGGTCGTCGTACTGGCCCAGGTCGGCGGTGTAGGTGCAGGGCACCGCACCGTGCTCGCGCATCCACGCGACGGCGACGGAGGTGTCGAGCCCTCCGGAGAAGGCGATGCCGACGCGTTCGCCGGCGGGGAGACTGGTGAGCACCTTGCTCATGGACACGACCTCGGGGTTGCTGGGGTGAGACGAGCACGGTACGAGCCCGGCCGAGCCTCGCAAAAGTCTGCGTCGCGAGGGACCACCCCGGCGTCGGCCAACCACACGGGTCGCACCACACCTCCCCCATCCCCTGCAGGAAGGATGGACCGTCCTCGAGGCTCGGACAAGTGGTCGGCCGGGCGATCGGCCTGTCCGGACCACGGCTGGTCGGCGACCTACAGTCTCGTCATCGTCGTCGGGTCCGCAGGGCCATGGGAGGGTGAGCCGATGGGTGGCGAGGTGCTGGGGATCCACGAGGTCGACCGGGCGATGGTGGCCGTGGCCGGCGGCAAGGGTGCCAACCTGGGCGAGCTGACCCGCATCGACGAGGTCACCGTCCCGCCGGGGTTCGTCGTGACCACCGCGGCGTGGGACCGGGTGGTGGCCGGAAGCCCAGACCTGGCCGACCGGCTCGCCATGCTCGAACGCACCGACCCCGGCGACCCCGACGCGCTCCGCACCAGCTGCGAGGACGTCCGCCGGTCGATCGAGGCGATCGTGCTGCCCGACGACCTGGAGCACGAGGTCGTGGCGCGCCTGTCCAGCGACGCCGACGACGTGGCCTGGGCCGTCCGGTCCAGCGGGACCGTCGAGGACCTGCCCACCGCCTCCTTCGCCGGGCAGCACGACTCCTCCCTCGGCGTCACCGGTCAGGCATCGGTCCTGCGGCACATCACCAGGTGCTGGGCCTCGGCGTTCACCGAACGGGCGGTCGCCTACCGGTCGCGGCAGGGCATCGACCATCGGGCCGTGCGCATGGCGGTCGTCGTCCAGCGCATGGTGCGGGCCGACGCGGCCGGGGTCCTCTTCACCGCCGACCCGGTCACCGGCAACCGCACCCTCACCACGGTGGAGGCCGTCCCGGGCCTCGGTGACGCGCTGGTCGGGGGCACCGCCAGCCCCGACAGCTGGACGATCCACGAGGACCGGCTCGTGTCCCGCACGATCGCCACCCCCGACCGGCGGGACGGGCAGACGATCACCGACGGCAGGGCCATCGAGCTCGCCCGCCTCGGCCGACGGATCGAGGCCCACTTCGGGACGCCGCAGGACATCGAGTGGTGCGTTGCCGACGGTGATGTCCACGTGGTCCAGAGCCGGGCCATCACGACCCTCTTCCCCGTTCCCGTGGCGTCCGACGACGCCAGCCACGTCTACGTCTCCGTGGGCCACCAGCAGATGATGACCGACCCGATGACGCCGCTCGGCATCTCGGTGTGGCAGCTGACCAGCCCGGCCCCGATGTGTCATGCCGGAAGCCGGCTGTTCGTCGACGTCACCGCTGCCCTGTCCTCCCCGGTGGCCCGCGACGGGCTCCTCCGAGCGCTCGGCACGTCGGACCCCCTGATCGGTGACGCCCTTCGAACGCTCGTGGCCCGCGAGGGGTTCCTGCCCGACGCCAGCGGCATGCCGTCCGCCCCGTCCGCGGGATCCCGACCGGGGGACGGGCCCCCGACGGACGCCCCGCCAGCGGACGGGCCCTCACCGGACGCCGTGGCCGTCCTGATCCGCGCCATGGCCGCCGAGAACGCCTCGTGTGCGCGACGCATCGCGGGACTGACCGGTACGGCGTTGATCGACTTCGTCCTCGACGACCTCCGTGCGCTTCGCACCACGCTGTTCGACCCACGCAGCCATCAGGTGATCGTGGCCGGGATCGAGGCGGCCACACGGCTCAACGAGCGGTTGTTCGCCTGGCTCGGCGAGCGCAACCTCGCCGACACCCTCGCGTTGTCCGTGTCCGGCAACGTCACCGCCGAGATGGGGCTGGCGCTGCTGGACGTTGCCGACGCAATCCGGCCACACCCGGCGGTCGTGGCGTTCCTCGACGGCGTCGCCCCCGACACGACCGCAGCGGACCTCCTCGAGGAGCTGGGCACCCTGCCGGGTGGAGGTCAGGCGCGCGCGGCGATCGAGTCCTTCCTCGACGTGTACGGGGTCCGCTGCGTCGGCGAGATCGACATCGCCCGCCCCCGATGGCACGAACGCCCCGGCCTGCTGGTGCCGATGATCCTCGCCCATGTCAGGACCGCCGAACCGGGGGCCGCGCAGCGACGTAGCGAGGAGGGACGACAGCGTGCGCGGGCCATGCGAGAGGAGGTGCTGACGCGCGTGCGGCGCCTGCCGGACGGTCACGCCAGGGCCGCCGAGGTCGACGCGCTGATCGGCCGACTCCGGGCCTTCGCTGGCTACCGGGAGTACCCGAAGTACGCCATGGTCGTCCGCTACTGGATCCACCGACAGGCGCTCCTCGGCGAGGCCGACCGGCTGGCCGCTGCCGACGTCATCGAGGACCCCGACGACATCCACTTCCTGTCGCTGCAGGAGTTGCGCGACGTCGTGGACACCCGGCATCTCGACCACGAGCTGGTCGTCCGACGTCGCGAGGCGTTCCGCGCCCACCACGCCCTCGTGCCCCCGCGGGTCATCACCTCCGACGGCGAGGTCGTCACCGGCGACTACCGCCGGGACGACGTGCCTGCCGGGGCGCTGGTCGGCCTCGGTGTCTCGGCCGGCACCGTAGAGGGACGCGCACGGGTCGTCGCCGGGATCGGCGAGGCCGATCTCGCACCCGGCGACATCCTGGTCACCGCGTTCACCGATCCGAGCTGGACCCCCACCTTCCTCGGGATCGACGGGCTCGTGACCGAGGTGGGCGGCCTGATGACCCACGGCGCGGTGATCGCCCGCGAGTACGGGCTGCCCGCCGTCGTCGGCGTCGAGCACGCCACGCAGCTGATCCGGGACGGACAGCGGATCCGCATCCACGGCACCGAGGGGTACGTCGAGATCCTGCCCTGATCGGCGGTGCCGTCCGGGGTCGACCCGCGACGCGTCCCTGCGCGGACGGATCGGCGATGATGGACCCGATGCGGGTCGTGGAGGTCGTCGGCTGGACAGTCGGCGTCGTGCTGGCCTCGTGGGCGGTGATGGTCCTGCTGGCCGCGCGGCTCCCCGAGGGGACGCTGAAGGAGCTGGCGGGGTTCCTCCCGGCCTGCCTGACCACCGTCCGCCGGCTTCGGGCACATCCGGACGTGCCCCGACGGGCGAAGGTCGTCGTGGCGCTGGCCGGCCTGTGGGTCCTGTCACCGATCGACCTCATCCCCGAGTTCCTGCCGGTCATCGGGCCGCTGGACGACGTGGTCGTCGTGGCGCTGGCGTTCCGCTTCGCCGCCCGTCGGGTCCCGAGGTCGGTACTGCTGGAGGCGTGGCCCGCGAACCCGGCAACCATCGAGCGCCTCCTCGGGGCGGAGCGGGCCTGATGCCCGCGCCTTCGTGGACCCGCCGGCAGGTCCTCCGCACGGCGATCGCCACCGGCGGGGTCCTGCTGGGCGCCTGTGCCGAGGAGGTGGTCGAGCCGCCGACCGGCCGTCCCGTCACCCAGCCGACCGCTGCCCTCGTCACCCGCTGGGCCGCTGATCCGCTGGCGGGCGGGAGCTACAGCTTCCTCGCCCTCGGCTCGACGCCCGAGGACCGGGAGATCCTGCGCACCCCGATCGGGGACACGCTCGTCCTCGCCGGCGAAGCGGTCCACGAGGACCACCCGGCCACCGTGCACGGGGCGCTGCTCAGCGGCATCGACGCTGCGGAGCTGGCCTACGACGCCGACGCCGGGTCCGTCGTCGTCATCGGCGCCGGCGCGGCAGGGCTGGCGGCCGCGGCCACCCTGGTCGAGGAGGACATCGACGTCGTGGTCCTGGAGGCCCGGGACCGGATCGGGGGTCGCGTGTGGACCGACCGCTCGCTGGGCTTTCCCGTGGACCTCGGCGCCAGCTGGATCCACGGGACACGCGGCAACCCCCTGACCGACCTGGCCGAGGATGCCGCCGTCGACCTGCACGAGTTCGACTACGACGACGCCGATCGCCGCGAGCTGGACACCGACGAGGGCACCGACGACGTCGACGAGGCCGTCGCGTCGCTGGAGCGCGACCTGGGCGCTGACCTCGACGAGGTGTCCCCCGATGCGGCCCGCGAGGGGGACGAGCTCGGCGGCGGCGACGCCCTCGTGCCGGCCGGGTACCGCTCGCTGCTGGAGGTGCTGGAGGAGGAGATCGACGACCTGCGACTGGGCTCCCCCGTGACCGACGTCGTCCACGGTCCCGACGGGGTGGTGGTCGCCGGGCCGTGGGGTCGGATCGAGGCCGATGCGGTCATCGTCACCGTGCCGCTCGGCGTCCTGAAGGCCGGGACGATCACGTTCGATCCGCCGCTGCCGGCCGCGACTCGAGGGGCCATCGATCGGCTCGGCATGGGGGTGCTCGACAAGGCCGTGCTGGTCTTCGACGAGCCGTTCTGGGCCGAGGACGCGGCCGGCATTCGCATCGTCGGCACCACCGACGGCGAATGGGCCGAGTGGGTCAACCTGCTGCCGGTCGTCGGCCAGCCTGCCCTGATGGGCTTCAACGCCGGCTCGACCGCGCGTCGCCTCGAGGCTCTGGACGACGGTGCCGTCGTCGCCTCGGCACTGGCCGCCCTCCGCGCCGCCTACGGCTGACGGGGCTGGTGGCGGTTGTGACGAGGCGCTGAACCGGCCCGTGTTCGACCGGCCTCGCGACTACGCTCCCCGCGTCCCCCGAGTCCAGGAGCCATTCCCGTGCGTCGCTCGTCGTCCCTGCTCGTCACCGTCCTGGCGCTCGTGCTGTCAGCGGTGCCCGCCGCCGCCCAGTACTCACCCGCCCCCTTCTCCAACACGCCCGACGCGGTGGCCCGCATCGACGGCGCCACCCCGGCCGAGTACGCGGTGAACCTGTCACGAGCCGTCAACGACTTCGGCGTCGACAAGGGCGTGATCGTCTCCGACGCCGCGTTCGCTGACGCGCTGGCCGCCAGCGCGCTGACGGACTTCGGGGCGATCTTCTTCGCCAGTCCGGGCCAGCCGCTGGACGACGACACCCTGGCCGAGCTCGACCGGGTCGTCCTCGATCCGCAGGGCGAGTTCACCATCGTCGGGGGCACCGCCGTCATCGACCCGCAGGTCGAGGCGCAGCTGGCTGCCCTGGCCGGCGACCGTCCCGTCATCCGCCTCGCCGGAACGACCAGGTACGAGACCGCGATCGCGGTCGCCGACTACGTCCTCGGTGACGACGCCGCACCCGCGTCCTACGAGGTCTTCCTGGCGCGGGCCTTCGGCCCCGACGGCAACCCGACCGCGGCGTGGGCCGACAGCGTCGCCGCCGGCCCCGCCGCTGCCCGGGACCGTCGGCCGATCCTGTTCACCCCGACCGAGGAGCTGCACCCCTCCGTCACCTCGTGGCTGGAGGGTCGATCGCCCCGGCGCGTGACCGTGCTGGGCGGGACCTCGGCGATCAGCGCCGGAGCCATGCAGCAGGTCGACGCGCCGGTCCGCCGGGTGGCCGGATCCTCCCGAGACGAAACCGCGGCGGCCATCTTCCGCCAGGTCCTGCGCGACGGGTACGGCGCCCCTCGGCCGATGGCGCTGGTCAACCTGTACGACGAGCAGGGATGGGCGTACGGCCTGGCCGCCGCCCCCGTCGTCGGCCAGTACGGCGGCGGCATCCTCGCCATCAACCCCGAGGTCGACTCCGCGGCGACCCAGGGCGTCCTGGCGTGCGCCCGTCCCACCGAGGTGCTGGTCGCCGGCCCGGTCGCGATGGTCAGCCACGAACGCGTCGACGGGGCGCAGACCTGTCCGGACGGTGGTGGGGCATCCGCCCCGACGGGACCGGTGGAGCTCCGGGGTGACGGGCTCGGCCGGGGCATCGACTTCGGGCAGCCGGCCGACGTCGCCCTCGAGGCGATGATCGCGGAGTTCGGTGCACCGACCAACGACACCGGACGCGTCCAGCCGTCCTGTGAGCTGGCCGGTCCGGACGGGCCCGCCGGGCGGTACGTGACCTTCGACAACGGGCTGACCGCCACGTTCGCCGAAGCCGTCGTCGGCGAGATGTTCTTCGACGGGTGGTTCGTCGACGGCGGGGCGCTGTCCACCCCCGAGGGCGTGACGGTCGGCAGCACCAGCCGGGAGCTCGAGGCCATCCACGCCCACGACTACGTCCTGGCCGAGGGGTCGACGGAGGAGTTCCCCCCGCCCATCGGCTACGTCGACACCGTCCGGGGTCCGATCGACGCCATCCTCGACGGCAACGTCCCGGACTCCCGGGTGACCTCCCTCTACGGCGGCGGGGCCCTGCAGTTCTGCGAGTGATCGGTCGATCCCGCTGACCTCGGGCCCCGTCACGCGTCTGCATCGGGGGGACGTCATGGCGTCGGGCTGAACCGGCGGAGCAGGAGAAGTCCCTGCCGGCGTCGAACAGACCAGCCGAACGACCTGGTGCCTCCCGGCCCCGACGGTCCCGAGCCCAGAACGAGGTTGGTTGTGCGACGTCTCGCAGCGTTGATGGCAGTGGCGATCCTGGCCGGCGGCATGCTGCCCGCCAACGCCGTCCCGGTCCCCGTGATCGCGTCCGACAACGTGGAGCTGCTGTCCACGATCCCCCTGGCGGGCGCGATCTCGACGGCCTTCGACCCGACACGGCCCTACATGTACGTCAACACCACCGAGGGCATCACGGTGTTCGACATCAGCGACCCGGCGCTGCCGGTGCCGGCGGGCAACCTTGTCCTGCCGCACTTCGAGAACGAGGGCATGGCGATCGGGCAGCGCGCGGACGGCACCACGTTCGTGCTGATCGGCATCGACCTGTTCGGCGTCAACCCCGGCGGCCCCGGGCAGGTCACCGTCGACGGCTCCTCGGTCTACGTCGTGGACGTCACCGACCCGGGCGCCCCGACCGTGCGGTCGTGGCTGAACGTGACCTCCTCCACCCACACCATCCAGTGCATGAACCCCGAGTGCACCGTGGCGTGGACCTCCGGCGTCTACGGCGGCGGCAAGATGCACGCCGTCGACATCACCGACCTGTCCGCACCCCGCGAGATCGGGCAGCTGAGCAACATCAACGGCTCCAGCTACGGCGTGCACCAGTGGACGATGGTCGGCGAGGACACCGTCGTCGGGACCGGCGGCCGCGGCACCGGCGTCTACGACGTCAGCAACCCGCTGGCTCCGGTGCCGCTGAACACCACCGACCAGAACGGCTCGCGCGCGCCCTACAACGACTTCATCCAGCACAACGGCGACCTCAAGAACGCCGATCGCCTGCTGGCCCTGGACCTGGACGACCAGCTGGCGCTGGCCAACGCCGATGACTTCAGCATCGACAACGGCAACGTGCTGCTGGTCACCGAGGAGGACTACGACTCACCCGACTGCCAGGGCACGGTCGGCATCGACGCACCCGAGGGTGGCTTCTCGACCTGGGCGGTGCCCTACCTCGACGCCGGCCAGCACCTGGCCGACAACCCGGAGCTGAAGGGCGACGCCGGCACGGTGTACCCGCTGGACACCTGGAACACCGAGCTGTACGACACCGGCATCGCCACCCCCGCCGGCGCGCTCTGCTCGGCCCACTACTTCACCACCCACGAGGCCGGCTTCGTCGCCCAGGGCTGGTACGGGCAGGGCACCCGCATCCTCGACGTGCGCGATCCGTCCGACATCACCCAGGTCGGCTACTTCATCGCCGCCGACACCTCCGAGACCTGGCACGCCTACTGGGTTCCCGAGCGCGACGAGGACGGGGCCGTCACCGGCCACGACACCAACATCGTCTACACGAACGACGCCGTCCGTGGCATCGACGTGCTGCAGGTCGAGCTGCCCGAGACCGCCCCGGAGGACACCCCCGGCGTCATCGCCCCGATCCTCGGGGCCTGGCTGGACCCGGCTGCCGCTCCGCGACTCAGCCCTGCTCGGTTCGGCTGTCGGCTGCCCTCCACCGTGCCGGCCGCTCCCACGACCGACACCGGGGTCGGCGTGTCGCTGCTGGGCACGACCCAGTAGGACAGCCCTCACGGGCGACCGCGGACCGAGCGCCACCCGGCGCTCGGTCGCCACGGGGTCGTGGGTCAGCCGACCGGTGCGGCGAGCAGCTGGGTCAGGCGGATGCTGTTGCCCGAGGGGTCACGGAACCCGGCGTCGATGCCGTAGGGGCGTTCCTCGGGGGCCTCGGTGAACTCCACGCCGGCGGCGGTCAGGCGGGCATGTTCGGCGTGGACGTCGTCGGTGGTCAGGAACATGGTGCCGGCGAAGCCCTTGCCCATCAGGTCGGCCAGCTGCTGGGTGGTGGCCTGGTCCATCATCGGGGGGCCGGGGATCGCCATGAGCACGATCGCGATGTCGTCCTGACCCGGAGGGCCGACGGTCAGCCAGCGGAAGTTCCCCATCTCGGGCAGGGTGACGTCCTCACGGACCTCCATGCCGACCGTGTCGGTCCAGAAGGCCAGCGCCTCGTCCTGGTCGTGCACCCAGAGCTGTGTGGTCGAAATGCGCATCATGTCGGTGAGGATCTCCCGTGTCGTCGAAGGGTTCGGATGCCGCTCGGCTGCCGGCGTGGGCGGCGGTTGCGGTGACAGCGGTCACGGTACGGACGGGCCCGGCCGTTCGTCTTCTCGAAAAGTGCGGTTTGCGGGACGGGAGTTGGCTCGCACCACACACGCCGGGACCCGGGCGAACGTCTGGGCCGGCGGATGCGCTGCTCGGTAGGCCGTCGGGCTCATCCCGTGGATGCGGGTGAAGCTGGAGGTGAACGAGCCCACGCTCTCCAGTCCGACCATGTAGCAGATGGCCGCCACGGTGCGATCGGTGCGGCGGAGCAGTGACGCTGCCCGTTCCAGCCGACGGGTCAGCAGGTACTGGTGCGGTGTCTCGCCGAACGCCTTGCGGAACTCGCGGATGAAGTGGGCCCGGGACAGCCCCGCCGCAGCGGCCATGTCGTCGACGAGGATCGGCTCGGCGTAGCGGGCGTCGGCCAGGTCCCTGGCGCGAAGCAGGTGACGAGACGGCGGGAGTGAGGTCACACGAGCGAGCATGGCACGGGTGGCGAGGCCGGGCGATCGGTCATCTCGACACCGGACAGCCGAAGGCCGCCGTCGCAGGAGACGGCGGCCTCGAGGACCAGCGAACGGCGTGGCCCGTCAGTCGTGGTCAGGTCGTGGAGATCAGCTCGCGGCGCGGCGCCGACGGCGACGGCGCAGCAGCAGCACGGCCAGGAACAGGCCGGCACCGATCGCGTAGTTCTTGGCGCGGTCGGGGTGCTCCTCGACGAAGGTCGAGGCCCGGTCCTGCAGCTCCTCGGCGCGCTCCTGCGCGGTGTCGAGCGCACGCTGGGCATCGCGCTTCAGCTGCTCGGCGTTGCGGTCGGCAACCTCCTTGGGGTGCACACGCTCGACGATCGCGTCGACCGTGCCGACGAGCTCGTCGCGGGTGCGCTCGATCTCGCGCTCCAGGCCGTCCGGGGAGGTGGGGGTGCCGTTCGATGCGGTCTCGGTGTTCATCGGCCGATCTCCTTGGTCGCTGCGACGGTCTCCTTGACCTGGCGGGTGGTGCGGGGGGCGGGCGGAGGGATCTCCTCGGTGTGCTTGCGGCCCATCACGGCAGCGAGGCCGGCGATGACCAGGTACACGATCCCGACGATGGCGAAGCCGGCCCACGTCCAGCCCTCACCCATGGCGGTGCCGATCCCGAACCCGGCGGCGGCCGAGAGCATCAGCACCGACAGGAGGGCGGTGACACCTGCGGCGCTGAACAGGCTGATCCCGGCCACGGCCTCGCGCATGTCCTGCTTGAGCTCGATCTTCGCCAGGGCCACCTCGTCCCGTATGAGGGTCGAGGCCTGCTGGCTGGCCTGCTTGGCCAGCTCGCCGAGGCTCTCCTCGGCGCGTGGGGGTCGTAGGTCGGTGTCCATGCGGTCGTACCTCTTCTGGGGGTCGGGGCTCGTTGCCGGGACACCTTCCCGGTGGGCGAACGGGCAAACGCCGCGACGGTCACCTGCGGTTCGGGCTGGGCCTTGTGCTGGGCCTTGTGCTGGGCCCCCTTCCCGTCCGTAGCGTTCGCCCTCGACCCGGCCCGGGGTGGGCCCGTGCATCGAGGAGACACCGTGTACCTGACCGTCGTGACCTGGCTGACCACACGACTCGCCGACGTGCGCGAGGAGGAGGGGTTCAGCACCGCCGAGCTCCTCGGCAACGCCGCCCTCGCCCTGGCGGTCATCGTCGCCATCTGGGGCGGGCTCAGCGACATGGGCGCCCAGTTCATCGACCGCATGCGCGCGGCGCTGGGCATGTGAGGCCCTCGCGTCGAGGGCGTGACGGGGACGGCGGCCACGTGACGGCGGCCTTCGTGGCGACCACCGGGTTCACGATGCTCCTCCTCGTCGTCGTCGCGAACCTGCTCGTGCTGCGCTACGCCGACGGCATCCTGCAGGCCGCGGTCGAGGAAGGTGTTCGCCAGGGCGTGGCCACCGGCGACCCGGTGTCGTGTGCCGTACGGGTCGGGTCGGTCGTGGCGGATGGACTCGGGCCGATGGCGTCGGATGCCGCCCCGGCCACCTGCACGGTTGCCCCGGAGGGTGCCGCTGCCGAGGTCCACGCCACGTTCGGCGGCTGGCTGCCGCTCGTCCCCACGCACGTCACCTCGGCCACCGCCCACAGCGCGGCGCTCGCCGTCGACTGATGCCGTCCCGGCCAGCACGTGTCGCCGGCGGTGACCAACCGACCGGGCACCGCCGGGCACACGACGACCGGGGCTTCGTCACAGCCGAGTGGATGGTCGGGGTCGCGTTGCTCGTCGTGCCGACGCTGCTGGTCATCGCCGTCCTGCCGAGCTGGGCGGCACGGCACGAGACCGTGGCGGTCGCGGCGCGGGAGGGTGCCCGGGCCGCCGCCGCCGCGACCGACGCCGTCACCGCGCGGGCGGCTGCGGCACGGGCCGCCATGGAGGTGCTCGACCGCCGAGGGCTCCCGACGGACGAGGCGACCGTGACCGTCGACCTGCCGTCCGGCCCGACCCTGCCCCGCGACGGGCAGGTCCGTGTCAGGGTGGTCCTGCCGACCGCGCCCGTGACACTGCCCGGTGGTGGAACCGTCGACGGCCCGTCGGTCACCGGCGAGCACGCCCGAGCCCTCGACCCCTACCGGGGGCGATGACCGCGATGCGGCCCGAGGACCACCGACGCCGCGCCTACCACCGAGGCCCCGCCGCCCACGGCGGCCCCGCCCCACACCGGGGCCCCGCCAACCGTCGAGGCCTCGACGATCCCGCCGGCTGCTGGGCCGAGGACCGGGGATCGGTGACGGCTTGGCTGATGGTCGTGCCGGTCCTGCTCCTGCTGCTCGGGGGCGTCAGCCTGGACCTGTGGTCGGCGGCCTCGGTCCGGGCCCGGCTGGCCGCGGTGGCCGATGACGCCGCGGTTGCCGGCGCCACCGCCCTCGACGACGGCGCGCTGCGTTCGGGCGAGGTCCGGCTCGACCCGTCGGTGGCACGTCAGCGTGCCCTCCGGGCAGTGGACGCCCACCACGACCGCACGCGGGTGGACACCGTCGTCGTCGACGCGACCGAGGCCTCGATCGGGGTCACCGTCACCGGCAACGCGGACCTGCACCTGCTGGGCATGGTCGGGTCGGACCACATCGAGCTGCAGGTGACGGGCCACGCCGCCCCCGACGTGCGACGCCGCCCCTGAACCAGCGCTCAGGCCCGACCCGGACCGATCGTCGACAGGTCGATCAGCACCTCGACCACCGAACCCTCGTTGGCGCTGACCATGGGCATGGGGACGCCCCTGAGCAGCGACAGCATGGCGCGGTTCTCCGCCTGGACGTACGCCGTGGCCGTGCGGAACCCGTTGGCGCTTGCGGCTTCGACCGTGGCCGACAGCAGCTCACGTCCCAGTCCCAGGCGCTGCCAGTCGTCGGCCACCACCACAGCGAGGTCCACGGAGTCCTTCGGGTGGGCCTGGACCAGGTACTGCCCCATCCCGACGACGGTGCGACCGCTGACGGCCAGCAGGGTCTCGCGGTCCCGGTGGTCGACGTCGACGAGGCCGGCGAGCTGGCGGTCCGTCAGCCGGTTGACCGCCGAATGGAAGCGACGGAACCGTGCGGTCGGCGACAGGGTGCGCACGAAGTGGTCGACCGACGACGTGTCGAGCGGCGTGGCGGCGCGGATCACCACGGGGCCGTGTCCGGTGGTGAGCACACGTCGTCGGGTCCAGGACCCTTCGAACAACGATGCGGCGCCCACGAGGGGCATGCCGTCGTCGGCCAGCGAACGGGGACTGGGCCCCGGTGGTGCGGATGCCGGCGGTGTGGCCTGACGCGGCGAGGACAGCGGGACGAGCACGGATACCCCCTTGAGTTCGGAATGTGAACGCAGCATGGCACGACTGAGTTCGGATTGCAAACCCAGAAGTGTGACCCTCCGCCGGGTCGGAGACCGACGGGCTTCGTTGCTACAGTCGGCCCCGTGGTGGCAACGAACGTCGAGGGCGCGACCAGCCCCGCGGTGGGCGATCGAGTTCGACTCGGTGCCCTCCGCGGCAGCGGCCTGCTCCGCCACGACACGTTCCACCACCTGGATCGGCTGACCCAGCTGGCGTCGTCGCTGACCGGTGCCCCGGTGTCGCTGATCTCGATGGTCGACGAGGATCGCCAGTACTTCACCAGCGAGCACGGACTGCACGATCCCTGGGCGAGCGCGCGCGAGACCCCCCTGTCGCACTCGGTCTGCCAGAACGTCGTCACGTCGGAGAAGCCGGTCGTCATCGACGACCTCGGGGCGGACCCGGCGTTCGTGGACCATCCCGCACGGCTGGACATCGGTGTCGAGGCCTACTGCGGCGTACCGATCCGCGATCCGGACGGCAGGATCCTCGGCAGCTTCTGCGTCATCGACGACGAGCGACATGCCTGGGACACGAGGACCGTCCACATCCTCGAGCAGCTCGCGGCCCTCGTGACCGACGCGGTGGCGACCAGCAAGGGCTACACCACGATGGTGCACGACCTGCAGCGCCGCCTGATCCCGCCGTCCCTCCCGCAGCACCCCCACGGTCGGCTGCAGGGCAAGTACCGGCCGGTCCTCGACACCCACGACGTCGGCGGCGACTTCTACGACGCGTTCCTGCGGCCGACCGGCGAGATGGACGTCGTCGTCGGTGACGTCGTCGGCCACGGGGTGACCAGTACCCACGCGGCCGCGCAGCTCCGTGCGGCAGCACGGGCCGTGTTCGCTGGACAGGCGGCGACCCCGGCGGACACGATCAACCGCATCGCGACGGCCTGCGCGGACCTTCCCGGGTGCGACGGCGCGGCGCTGCTGGCGATGCGGATCAGCGCCGACGGCCGGACGGTCCGCTGGGCCCGGGCCGGCGCGATGCCGCCCGTGGTCACGGGCCCGAACCCCCGGGTCCTGCGACAGGGTGCGTCACCTCCCCTCGGCGTGGGTCCCTGTGTGTACGACCCGGCCTGCGAGGTGCGCCTCGAGGACGGCGAGGGCCTGCTGCTGTTCACCGACGGGCTGGTCGAGCGACGGGACGAGGACCTCGACGAGGGGTTCGCCCGCCTGATGACGTGCTGCCGCGAGGGCTCGGCGATGGCACCGGACTGTGACGTCTACGCCCTTGCCCAGAAGGTCTGCCCGCATGCCACCCAGACCGACGACCTGGCGCTGGTGCACTGGGCACCCAAGGACTGACGGCCCCTCTCCGGACGGCTGGCCCGGGGGTGCAGCCGATCGGGGTCAGCCGGTGAAGCCGAAGCCGCTCTCGCCGGCGTAGCGGGCGCGGACGCGGTCGTCCTTGTCGGCCACCATGTCCTTCATGGCCTGCTGGTCCGCCGCGAGCCTGTCGGCCAGCGCGGGGTCGGCCGTGGCGAGCATCCGGACGGCCAGGAGCCCGGCGTTCCTGGCGTTGCCGATCGCGACGGTCGCCACCGGGACGCCACCGGGCATCTGGGCGATCGACAGCAGGGCGTCCATGCCGTTCAGCGCGCCGTTGGGGACGGGCACGCCGATGACCGGCAGTGTGGTGAAGGCCGCGAGCATGCCGGGCAGGTGCGCCGCGCCGCCGGCGCCGGCGATGATCACCTTCAGGCCGCGCTCGGCCGCGGTCGTGCCGTAGTCGGCCAGGACCTGGGGGGTGCGGTGGGCCGAGACGACGCGCACCTCGTGGGGGACGCCGAACTCCTTCAGCACGTCGGCGGCGGCACCCATGACGGGCAGGTCGCTGTCGCTGCCCATGGTGATCCCGACGATGGGGGCCTGGCTCATGTCGTTGCTCCTGCGCTGGTGGTGGCGGTGGTGCCCTCGAGGATCGCCACGGCCCGTCGGGCGCGCTCAGCGACCTCGGCATGATCGGTACCGGTGGCGGTCACGTGGCCGATCTTGCGGCCCGGTCGCACGGACTTGCCGTACAGGTGGATGCGGACGTCGTCGGTGACCGCGGCCACCCGTTCGCGGGGGTCGACGTCGGTCCCGACGACGTTGACCATCACCGTGACCGGCGCGGTCGGGGCGACGGACCCGAGCGGCCAGCCGAGCACCGCCCGGGCGTGGTTCTCGAACTGCGACGTCACGCAGCCGTCGATGGTGTGGTGACCGGAGTTGTGCGGTCGGGGGGCGATCTCGTTGACCAGCACCTGATCGCCGACGACGAACAGCTCGACGGCCAGGACCCCGACGGACTCCACCAGGTCGGCGACGCGTTCGCCCAGCCGCCGCCCCTCGGCCACCATCGAGACCGGCAGGTGGTCGGCGGCGGCGTGCACCTCACGGCACATGCCCTCGACCTGGACCGACTCGACCACGTCGTAGACGGCACGTTCGCCGGTTGCGGAGGTGACCACGAGGACGGCCAGCTCCATCGCCAGGTCCAGGTGGGCCTCGGCCAGCAGCGGCCGGCCGGCCGCGGCAGCCAGCATGTCCTCGGCGGCGGCCAGGTCGTCGGCCACGGAGACCCCGCGGCCGTCGTAGCCACCGCGCGGGGCCTTGAGCACGACGGGCCAGCCGTGCTCGGCAGCGAAGGCCTCGACCTCGGCGGTGGAGGTGACGCGGGCGAACGGCGGCACGGGCAGGCCGGCGTCGGCGAACGCCTGTCGCTGGTGGAGCTTGTCGGTGAACGACAGGGTCGTGCTCGACGGGCGCACCGGGTGGCCGTCGGCCTCCAGCGCCGCGATCGCGTCCAGCGGGACCAGCTCGTGGTCGAAGGTCACCACGTCGACCTGGTCGGCCAGGCGGGTCAGCGCGGCCGGGTCGTCGTGGGCGCCGTCGACCACCTCGAACAGGCCACGGACGCCCTGGTCCGAGGCGCCGGCGAGGACGCGGACGTCCACGCCGAGGCGTGCGGCGTCGAGGGCGGTCATGCGGGCGAGCTGTCCGCCACCGACCATCCCGAGGACGGTGGTGTGGGGCTCACGGGGGCGGGGCTGGGAGGAGGTCGACACGGGCGGCGAGGATACGCCCTGCGTCCGGGACCGCGCCCGACCCGTCGGCCGGTACCGCCCGGTGGCGCTCAGTCCCCCCGGCGTCCAGCGGCGTCGCGGGCCAGGCCCCCGCGGGACAGCGCGTTGGCCGTGCGGTCCCGCGGGCTGGCGTCGACCAGCTCGAATCCGGCGGCCTGCACGGCCTCCCGGGCGTGCTCCAGACGCTGCGGCGACACGCCGTCGTCGGCCCACGGGTCGTCGAGGTCCAGGGCGTTGCGCATCGTCCAGCGGGTGGGGTCGAGGTCGACGTCGACCTGGTCCCACGACAGCGGCATGGCCACCGTCGCCTCGGCCCGGGCACGGGGGCTCCACGCCGCGATCAGCGTCGACCCGCCCCCGCGGGACCAGTCGACCAGCGTCCGCCCCTTGCGCTCGGCCTTGCGCATCTCCACCGTCAGCTCGTCGGGGTGCCGCTCGGCGACCATGCGGGCGATCGCGAGGGTGAGCGGCCGCAGCAGCTCGGGCCCGTAGCGACGCTCGATCGGAACGATCACGTGGACCCCCTTGCCGCCGGAGGTCTTCACCCGGGCCGCCAGCTCGAGCTCGTCCAGGACCTCCTTGACCCACAGGGCCACCCGGCCCGGTGGGACCTGCATCGGGCCGGGATCGATGTCGAACACGAGCTGGTCCGCGCGGTCGGGACGGTCGACGCGAAGCAGCGCCGGATGCAGCTCGATGGTGTTCTGCTGGGCCAGCCACTGGAGGCCGTCGACGTCGTCGACCAGGGCGTAGGCCACCTCGCGGTCGGCCGAGTCGGCCCACACCCGCCATCGGCCGATCGTCTCGGGCGCGTGGTCGGGCAGGTCCTTCTGGAAGAACCCCTTGCCCTGCACGCCCTTGGGGAAGCGCTTGAGCGACAACGGCCGGTCGACCACCTGCGGCAGCAGGCGCGGGGCCGCGTCGGTGACGTAGGCGAACAGGTCCGCCTTGGTCAGGCCGACATCGGGCCACAGGACCTTGTCGGGAGAGGACAGCCGGACGGTCATCGCACCTCGAAGTCCTCCTCGCCGTCGACGGTCGGCCGGTCGTCCACCAGGACCTGGACGACCCGGGCGTCGGACGGCCCGGACCGGCAGAACGCCACGACCCGCTCGACCGCGTCGGCCGGCCCCTGCACCTCCAGCTCCACGGTGCCGTCGGGCCGGTTGCGGATCCACCCGGTCGTGCCGTGCTCACGGGCCGTCCGCTGGGTGGTGGCGCGGTAGAAGACCCCCTGGACGTGCCCCTCGACGCGCACGTGGCGACGGACCTCCCCGCTGGGGGTCGGTCCGGTGTCGGCGGTGGGGGTGATGGGGGTCTCCCGTTCGATCGGCGACGGGGCGGCAGCGACCGTCGTCGCTGCGCGGTGCAGCGTAGTCCTCGGGCACGGGTACGGCTGAAGGGTCGGCAACCTGACGGACGTGTGGAACGGCGGCTCCGGTCCTTTACCCTCGGCGGCCATGAGCGAACTCGACTCCGTCGCCGCACTGCCCGGCGTCACCCGCCTCGGCGCCGGCAAGGTCCGCGAGATCTTCGCGGTCGGCGAGGACCAGCTGCTGCTGGTCGCCAGCGACCGCATCAGCGCCTTCGACGTGGTCATGCCGACCCCGATCCCCGACAAGGGCAAGGTGCTGACGGCCATGACCGCGTTCTGGCTGGACCGGCTGGGGGACGTCGTCGCCACCCACCTGATCGCCACCGACCCGGCGGACTTCCCCGAGGGACTGGCCGACCACGCCGACGTGCTGGCCGGCCGCTCGATGTTGTGCCGACGGGCGCAGCCGCTGGCGATCGAGTGCGTGGCCCGTGGGTACCTGTCGGGATCGGGCTGGAAGGAGTACCGCGCCGACGGGACCGTCTGCGGCATCGCGCTCCCCGAGGGCCTGCAGGAGTCCCAGCAGCTGCCCGAGGTGCTGTTCACCCCGGCGACCAAGGCCGAGCTCGGCGACCACGACGAGAACATCGACTTCGCCACCGCGGTCGACATCGTCGGGCTCGACGTCGCCGAACGTGTCCGCGACCTGACCCTCGAGCTGTACGGCCGGGCGGCCGACCACGCCCGCGAGCGGGGCATCATCCTCGCCGACACCAAGTTCGAGTTCGGCCTCGTGGACGGCGAGATCGTGCTCATCGACGAGGTGCTGACCCCCGACTCGTCCCGCTTCTGGCCCGCCGACGATTACGAACCCGGACGCGCCCAGCGATCGTTCGACAAGCAGTACGTCCGCGACTGGCTCGAGACGCTGGACTGGGACAAGACCCCTCCCGGCCCCGAGCTGCCCGACGAGATCGTGCAGCGCACCCGCTCCCGATACGTTGAGGCCTACGAGCTGCTCACCGGCCTCCCCTTCTCCGACTGGACCTGACATGCCCCGCGTGAACGTCGATGTGATGCTGAAGCACGAGATCCTGGACCCCCAGGGCCAGGCCGTCGAACGTGCCCTGCCCACCATGGGCTTCGAGGGTGTCGCCGAGGTGCGGATCGGCAAGCACATCGAGCTGGTGATCGACGACGACGTGACCGACGTCCAGGGGCTCGCGGAGGCCGTGGCCGACAAGCTGCTGGCCAACCCGGTGATCGAGGCCTACACCGTCACCGTCGTCGACGGCTGATCCGGCATGGCCGGACCGGACCCACAGCCCGGCGCGCGTCGGGCCGTGTCGGTCTACGAGGGCGCCCGGACGGGTGAGCTCGAGGACCCGCTGCTGCCCCGCTGGTTCGTCCTGCTCGGCCTCGCGGCGATCCCCGCGGCCATCGGGGTCCTGATCTGGGCGTTCGTCGCCTTCGGGCCCGAGGAGGTCCCGGTCGCGGCACGGCGTCCACCACCGGTGGAGGGGTCGACCCTGACCACCGCGGTCGGCGAGTACAACGTCGGTGACCTCGACCCGCTCGAGCTGTCGCCGTCCTGCGCGCTGCTCGAGGGCATCCGTGCAGGTGGCACCGCCGTCGACATCGACCGCATCGCCGACGCCGTCGACGAGCTGTGCGAGCTTGTCCTCCCCGAGGCGATCGCACGTCGCCTGCAGTCCTTCGCCCGGGCCGGTGGTGTCGTGCGGTTCGCCCAGTTCGAGGCGACCGGCGTCGACTCGACCCTGGACACCGGAGGGGACGTGCCGGTGGTCCTGGTCAACGCGAGGCTCGCCCGCGACGGGACCGACCCCCTGTGGATCGGGCCGCTGATCGTGCACGACACCACCTGGCTGGAGGAGCCCGTCGGGACCGCCGCGGGAGCCTTGCTCGCACGGCAGGCCGAGGCCGAGATCTGCGGCCGCATGTTCCTGCCCGACGACCGCTCGCGTGCGTGCAACGACGCCGCGGCCCTGCTGGCGCTGGCCGACCCGCTGGGCGCGCTGGAGGCCGAGGGATTCCGGTAGGTCGCGTTTCCGGCGTCGGGTCGTCGGGAACGTGAACGGGTGAACCGACATCACCCAGGAGGTCCCTCACATGCAGGACGTCAACCACGAGATCGACCTACGCACGGCCGAGTCGCCGCGCCACGACCGGGCGGACGACGACGGCGGCGGCGGGATGGGCTACGGCCGCTTCTTCGCCATGATCGCCACCTCGACGGTGGTGATGTTCCTCCTGATGTACCTCAACACCTACGCGTGGGGGCACATCCAGTGGAGCGAGACCCGCGCGTGGATGGCGCTGCTCATGGGATCGGTCATGTCGGCGATCATGATCGGGTTCATGTGGCGCATGTACAGCCGGAAAGGGCTGAACACCGCCATCGTCATCGGATCGGTCATCGTGTTCGCCGGCTCCCTCTTCCTCGTCCGCAGCCAGCTCACCGTCGACGGCAGCGAGTACATGAAGGCGATGATCCCCCACCACTCGATCGCGGTCCTGACGTCCACCCGCGCCGACATCCAGGACGTCCGCGTCCGCCAGCTCGCCGACGAGATTATCCGCGCGCAGCGTCGTGAGATCCAGGAGATGGAGTGGCTGATCGCCGACATCGAGCTGAACGGCGTCGCGGAGACCATCGAGGAGGGCCGCGAGCGTCCCGTGCCCGAGTTCGAGGTCGAGAACCCGCCGGAGGGCAACCCGCTGGACTGACCGGGTACCCTGCCCGGCATGCGCATCGGCATCGTCACCTTCCCGGGCACCTGCGACGACCGCGACACCGCGTACGCGGTCGAGCAGATCGGCCACGACCCCGTTCGCCTGTGGCACGGGGACGCCGACCTCCAGGACGTCGACGCCGTCGTCGTCCCGGGCGGCTTCTCCTACGGTGACTACCTGCGCGCCGGCGCCATCGCGCGCTTCTCCCCCGCGATGAGCTCGATCGTTGAGTTCGCCAACGACGGTGGCCGCGTCCTCGGCATCTGCAACGGCTTCCAGGTCCTCTGCGAGGCCGGGCTGCTGCCCGGTGCCCTGACCCGCAACATCGGCCTGCGGTTCATCCACCGCAACCAGCACCTCTCCTGGGGTCCCGAGGGACGTGTCATCGAGATCCCGCTGAAGAACGGCGAGGGCCGCTTCGTGCACGACGACCCGGCCGCGCTCGCCGCCAACGGCCAGGTGCTGCTGCGCTACTGCCACGCCGACGGCACCGTCGACGAGGCCGCCAACCCCAACGGCAGCGTCGACAACATCGCGGGTGTCACCAACGAGGTCGGCAACGTCGCGGGCCTGATGCCGCATCCCGAGCACGCCGTCGACGCGCTGCTCGGCTCGACCGACGGCAAGGCCTTCCTGCTGGACCGGCTCGTCGGGGCGTCCGTCCCCGCCTGACGGCGGCGCGTCCCCTCCGCCTGACTGCAGGCGTCGGGCCGGGCCGTCGGCCACCCCCGCGGTGGGTGGGTCCGGGCCGCAGCGCGTACCCTCCTCGGCAGTATGAGCACGACTCACGACCACGCTTCCGCGCAGCCGACTCCTGCCCCCGCGCCCGATCCGCGCACCCTGGCCACCGAGCTCGGCCTGACCGACGACGAGTTCGATCGGATCGTCGAGACGCTGGGCCGGCAGCCCTCCCCCGCGGAGCTGGGCACGTACTCGGTGATGTGGTCGGAGCACTGCTCCTACAAGTCCTCCAAGATCTACCTCAAGACCCTGCCGACCGAGGGTGACCGCATCCTCGTCGGTCCCGGCGAGAACGCCGGTGTGGTCGACGTGGGTGACGGGATGGCCGTCACGTTCAAGATCGAGTCCCACAACCACCCCTCCTTCGTCGAGCCCTTCCAGGGTGCGGCGACCGGGGTCGGCGGGATCATCCGCGACATCCTCACGATGGGCGCCCGCCCGATCGCGCTCATGGATCCCCTGCGGTTCGGCGACCCGTCGCTGGACAAGACCAAGTGGGTCGTCGACGGCGTGGTCCGCGGCATCTCCCACTACGGCAACTCCATCGGCGTGCCCACCGTCGGCGGCGAGCTGTCGTTCGACCCCTGCTACAACGGCAACCCGCTGGTCAACGTCTTCTGCGTCGGCACGCTGCCGGCCGACAACATCCAGCTGGCCCGTGCCGAGAACACCGGCGACATCGCCGTCCTGATCGGCCAGCGCACCGGCCGCGACGGCATCGGCGGCGCCAGCATCCTCGCCTCGGACGAGTTCGGCGAGGACGGAGTCGACGACGCCAAGCGCCCCAACGTCCAGGTCGGCGACCCGTTCGCCGGCAAGCAGCTGATCGAGTCGTGCCTCGAGCTGTACCGCACCGACCTGCTGTCGGGCATCCAGGACATGGGTGCGGCGGGCATCGCCTGCTCGACCTCGGAGATGGCGTCGGCCGCGGGCCTCGGCATGAGCGTCGACCTCGACGACGTGCTGCTGCGCGAGGCGTCGATGGACGCCTGGGAGATCCTCTGCTCGGAGTCCCAGGAGCGCATGCTGGCGCTGGTCTCCCCCGACCGCCTGGAGGAGGTGCTGGAGATCTGCCGGCGCTGGCAGATCGACGCCACCCCCATCGGCCGGGTCGTCGAGGGCGACCGCCTGGTCTTTACCCGCCGTGGCGAGCTGGTCCACGACGCGCCCGCCGGGTCGCTGGCCCACGACGGCCCCACCTACGAACGCCCCGTGCGCGACTGGGTGCACCCGAACGCCGACGTCGACGTCGACGCCGAGGCCCCCGAGGGTGACCTGACCGCCCACGCCGAGGCCGTCCTGCTGTCGCCCAACCTCGTGCCGGCCGACTGGGTGACCCAGCAGTACGACTCCATCGTCGGCCACGGCACCGTCGCCGGGATCGGTGGCGACGCCGCGGTCCTCCGGCTGGAGCCCGGGGTCAAGCGCGGCATCGCCATGGCCACCGACGGCAACGGCCGCCTGTGCGCCCTGGATCCGACGGAGGGCGCACGACGCGTCGTCGCCGAGGCCGCTCGCAACGTCGCCTGCACCGGTGCGACCCCGGTGGCCGCCACCAACTGCCTGAACTTCGGATCGCCGGAGCGGCCCGAGATCATGGGCCAGTTCCGCGACGTCATCACCGGCATGGGCGAGGCCTGCATCGCGCTCGGCACCCCCATCACCGGCGGCAACGTCAGCTTCTACAACCAGACCGGTGACGTTGCCGTCCACCCGACGCCGGTCATGGGCGTCCTCGGCATCCACCCCGACGTGACCCGCCCGCTCGGCAGCACCTTCACGGGTGCCGGCCACGCCGTCGTCATCGTCGGCGCCCGCACCGCGCCCGGCCTGGCCGGCAGCGAGTGGGACTGGGTCACCAACGACCGGATCGCCGGACGCCTGGCCCCGATCGACCTCGCGCTGGAGAAGCGCCTGCACGCCTTCCTGGCCGCGGCTGCCGAGGGTGAGGTCGTGAAGAGCGCCCACGACATCGCCGACGGTGGGCTGCTGGCCAACCTCGTCGAGTCCTGCGGCGCCGACGTTGGCGTGACCGTCGACCTGCCCGACGCGCTGCCGGAGTCCCAGATGTGGTTCTCCGAGTCCCCGTCCCGCGTCGTGGTCTCCACCGACGACATCCGCGGCCTGCAGGCCCTGGCCGCCGAGCACGACCTGCACCTCGAGCCGGTCGGCATGACCACCGCCGCCCGTCGCCTGGTCGGCGGCACCCTCGACCTGGACCTCGACGACCTGGCCGCCCGCCGGGCCCGCGTCCTCCCCGACCTGTTCGGCGGCCAGTAGCGGTCGACCCACCCACCCCCGGACGCGTGTCGGGTGTTCGCGACGGGCGGCCCAGAACCCGACAAGCGGCGGTCCGGGTCAGCCGGGGGTGGGGGTCCAGACCGCGCCGGTCGCGGTCGGCCACTCGGCGGTGAACCCGCCCCACAGCAGCAGCGAGTCGCCGATCCACACGGCGCTGTGGCCGCTGGTGGCGGGCTGGGGTGCGGGGGGCAGCACCTCCCACGTCGCCCGTGACGGGGTCCACGCCACGCCGGGCTGGTCCTGTGGGCCGCCCAGCATGACGATCTGCTCCCCCGTCCACTCCGCCACCCGTGTGGCGGCGAACGCCTGGGGTGAGGGGGGAAGCACCGTCCACCGCTCCTCCACCATGTCCAGGGCCATCCCGCCGACGTCCTCGCTGCCCGCCTCCGGCACCCCCAACAGGACCATCTCCCGTCCCGTCCACGTCGCTGCCACCGACCGCATGCCCACCGGTGAGGGGGGCAGCAGCCGCCACGTGTCGGTGGTCGGGTCGTAGGCCGCGACGTCCTCGGGGCCCTTCCCCGTCCAGAACACCGCCTCCTCGCCCGTCCAGACCCCGGCGATCAGGCCGAACCCCCGCGGCAGGGGGGCCGGCGCGGTCAGCCGCCACGTGTCGGCGTCCGGGTCGTAGGCGCCGGCCTGCACGTTGGTCTCGAACGTGCGCGAACCGCCGAAGACCAGCATCTCCGCACCCGTCCACACCGCCACGTGGCCCGACCGGGGGTTGACCGGCGCACGGGCGATCGCTCGCCACGTGTCGGTGGCCGGGTCGTAGGCCGCCCCGTCGACGTCCTGGGCGGCGACCGCCGCCGCCTGCCCGACCGGGGCACCCTCGAACACGATCATCTCCTCACCGGTCCACACCGCTGTGTGCCCGCTGCGGCTGCCGATCGGAGACTCCGCCATCCGCCGCCAGGTGCCGGTCGCCGGGTCCAGCACCAGCCCGGTGTCCACGCCGGGGTCGGGCTGGCCGCCGAAGACCAGGACTTCGCTGCCCGTCCAGAGCATCGACTGCCGGGTCCGCGCGGTGGCCTCGGCCGCGGGCAGCACCGTCCAGCGGCCGGTCGCCACCGGGGGGCCGACGGGCTCCGGTTGGAGGGTCGGCGTCGCCGAGGGCGCGGGCTCGGGGGACTCCGAGACCACCAGCTCGGGAGGTTCCTCGGGGGCCGGCCGGGCCAGCCAGCCCATGCCGACCAGCACCAGCACCGCCAGCACCAGCCCGAGCCAACGTCGTCGGGGAGGCGTCCCCTCCTCGAACGATCTCGCGGATGACCCCGCGACCGGCTCCGGTGGCGTCATGCGTCTGCAGGACAGTATCGCTGGTCTCCGTGCCCTCGCGCCGCCCGTTACCCTGTGTGGCGTGAGCTCCTCCCCCCACACCGGGCCTCGTGACGCCTGCGGGGTCTTCGCTGTCTACGCACCCACCGAGCACGCGGCGAAGCTCTGCTACTACGGTCTGTAC
Source organism: Euzebya rosea (assembly GCF_003073135.1). NCBI lineage: Bacteria > Bacillati > Actinomycetota > Nitriliruptoria > Euzebyales > Euzebyaceae > Euzebya > Euzebya rosea. The sequence goes on along the minus strand of NZ_PGDQ01000008.1, from coordinate 111,244 downwards.
GCGCTGCAGCACCGTGGTCAGGAGTCCGCGGGCATCGCCGTGAGCGACGGCACCTCCATCCTGGTCACCAAGGAGATGGGCCTGGTCAACCAGGTCTTCGACGAGACCCGACTGGCGGCCCTCGACGGCCATCAGGGCATCGGGCACGTCCGCTACTCCACGACCGGCGCCTCGACCTGGGACAACGCCCAGCCGACGTTCCGGACGACACCGGACGGCACCGCCATCTCCGTCGGGCACAACGGCAACCTGACCAACACCGGCGCGCTCGCACGTGACCTCGGTCCGGCCGGCGACAAGTGCACCAGCGACTCCGACCTGCTGACCGCGCTGATCTGCGAGGCGCACGAGGGCTCGACCGACGCCGCGATGGCCAAGGTCCTGCCGAAGGTCGCGGGCGCCTACTCGCTGGTCGTGATGGACGAGCACGCCGTCCACGCCGCCCGTGACCCGCACGGGGTCCGCCCCCTGGTCATCGGACGCCTGCCTCGCGGCGGATGGGTCGTGGCCAGCGAGACGGCCGCTCTCGACATCGTCGGCGCGGTCCGCGTCCGCGACGTGGAGCCGGGCGAGATCGTCACCATCGACGCCGCTGGCATGCGCAGCCGCACGTTCGAGGAACCCGAGCCCAAGGGCTGCGTCTTCGAGTACGTCTACATCGCTCGTCCCGACCACATGACCGACGAGACCTCGGTCTACGCCGCGCGTCGACGCATGGGTGAGCTGCTCGCGTCGGAATCCCCGGTCGAGGCCGACCTCGTCATCCCCGTCCCGGACTCGGGCATGGCCGCGGCCGGCGGGTACTCCGCGGCCAGCGGCATCCCCTACGCCGAGGGCCTCACGAAGAACCGCTACGTCGGACGCACCTTCATCCAGCCCACCCAGTCGCTGCGCCAGCTCGGCATCCGGCTGAAGCTCAACCCGCTGACCGACGTCATCGCCGGCCAGCGCCTGGTCGTCGTCGACGACTCGATCGTCCGCGGCAACACGTCCCGTCAGCTGGTCGCCATGCTGCGCGCCGCCGGTGCGGCCGAGGTGCACCTGCGCATCACCGCACCCCCGATCAAGTGGCCGTGCTTCTACGGCATCGACATGGCCAGCCGGGCCGAGCTGATCGGTGCGGGCATGGCGGTCGACGAGATCCGGGCGTACCTGAAGGCCGACTCGCTGGCCTACCTGTCCCTGGAGGGCCTCATCGAGACGACCAAGCGTCCCAAGGACTCGCTGTGCCGGGCCTGCTTCGACGGCGAGTACCCAATCCCCGTGGAGGCCCTGCAGCGCGAACGCGGCAAGGCGTCCATGGCGACGCTGTGGGACGCCGCCCAGTGAGCGCCCCCGACTCGACCCCCGCCGAGGGGCAGACCTACGCGTCCGCCGGCGTCGACCTCGATGCGGCCGACGACGTCGTCGAGCGGATCAAGCCGCACGTCGCACGCACCACCCGGCCCGGCGTGCTGGACACCATCGGCGGCTTCGGTGGCCTGTTCGAGCTGGACACCGAGCGGTACCGCAAGCCGGTGATCGTGACCGCGACCGACGGCGTCGGCACCAAGCTGGCCATCGCCCGTGAGCTGGGCCGTCACGACACCGTCGGCATCGACCTGGTCGCCATGGTCGTCGACGACATCGTGGTCTCCGGCGCCGAGCCGCAGGTGTTCCTCGACTACGTCGCCATCGGCAAGCTCGACCCCGACGTGGTCACCGAGCTGGTCGCCGGCATCGCCGAGGGCTGCGTCCGCGCCGGCTGCGCCCTCGTGGGTGGCGAGACCGCCGAGCACCCCGGAGTGATGCCCGCCGACGACTACGACCTGGCCGGCTTCGCCGTCGGCATGGTCGAGAAGGACGCCATCCTCGGCCCGCACCGCGTGTCCGACGGTGACGTGCTCGTCGGCATGGCCGCCTCCGGCCTGCACTCCAACGGCTACTCGCTGGCCCGTCGGCTGGTCGAGGGCCTGGACCTGGCCGAGCACCACGGCCTGGACCGCCCGCTGGGCGACGCGCTGCTGGAGCCGACCGCGATCTACACCAAGCCGTGCCTCGCGCTGGCCGACGCGGGGATCGTCAACGCGCTGTGCCACGTCACCGGCGGCGGGTTGCCGGGCAACCTGCCGCGCGTCCTGCCCGAGGACCTCGGCGCCGACGTCGACACCAGCTCGTGGACGCCCGGCCCCCTCTTCGACCTGATGGCCCGACTGGGCCGGGTCGAGCGCGAGGAGATGTTCCGCGTCTTCAACATGGGTGTCGGCATGGTCGCCGTCGTCCCGCCGGACGCCGTCGACCGGGCCGTGGCCCTGCTCGGCGAGCACGACGTGGACGCTTGGGCCATGGGTCGCGTCACCGCACCCGCCGGCGTCCGCCTCTCCTAGCGCTGGCGCTTCCCGCGCAGGCACCCGCACCCCTCCCCGAGGAGGGGGCGAGTCGTCCTTCGCTACCGGGGCAGGTGGAAGCCGCGAAGGCGGCCCACGGCCGCCATGCGCTCCTCGGCGACGTGGTCGGCGGCCTCGGCGGTCGGCAGCCCCTCGCGCTCGGCGGTCACGAAGACCGCGGAAAGCCGCTCACCGATGCGCTCGACGCGGGCGCGGACCCGGTCGGCGGAGTAGCCGTCGGGGTGCAGCTCGTCGCCGACCTGGATGACCCCGCCGGCGTTGATGACGTAGTCGGGTGCGTACAGCACGCCGGCGTCGGCCAGGGCCTGGCCGTGGCGGGGCTCGGCCAGCTGGTTGTTGGCGGCGCCGGCCACGATGCGGCACTGCAGCTGCGGGATCGTCGCGTCGTTGATGACGGCACCCATGGCGTTGGGGCTGAAGACGTCGGCGTCGACGGCGTGGATGTCCTCGACGGCGACGACGTCGGCGCCGAGCCGGTCGGCCAGGTCACCGGTGGCGTCGTCGTTGACGTCGGCGACGGTCAGCTTGCAGCCCTCCTCGGCCAGGTGCTCCGCCAGCCGGCGCCCGACCTTGCCGACGCCCTGGATGGCGACGTGGCGGCCGGCCATCGACGCGTCGCCGAACACCCGCTCGGCGCAGGCCTTGATCCCGACGTAGGTGCCGAGCGCCGTCATGACCCCGGAGTCGCCCGACCCGCCCTCGACGATGTCGGACCCGGTCGCCCAGCGGGTCTCGCGGCCGATGATGCCCATGTCGGTGGAGTAGGTACCGATGTCGCAGGCGGTCACGTAGCGGCCGTTCAACGACTCGATCATGCGGCCGTACGCCCGCAGGAGGGCCTCGGTCTTGTCCGTCGCCGGGTCGCCGATGATGACGGCCTTGCCGCCACCGAGGTCGAGCCCGGTCACGGCTGACTTGTAGGTCATCCCGCGGGAGAGCCGCAGGACGTCGACCAACGCGTCCTCCTCGCTGTCGTAGGGGTACATCCGCGTCCCGCCCAGCGCCGGCCCGAGGACCGTGGAGTGGATGGCGATGATGCAGCGCAGCCCCGAGGCCTCGTCGTGGCCGAAGACGACCTGTTCGTGGCCGTCGAGCTGGGAGAAGGTTCCTGGCATGTGGGTACACCCCGATGGGTTCGGGCCGGGCGGTGGATCCTCACCGTCGCCGGCGTGAGCGGGCCACGGGCGCGCTCGACCGCAGGGGTTTCCTCGATCGGTGGCGGCTCGTGGTGGTCGTCCGCGACGGCGGACGACACTGGATGGTACCGATCCGATCGGACTGCCGGCCCTGCCCGGCAGGACCCGACCCCGTCAGCTCGACGAGTCGGTGGGCTCGTGGTCCTTGGCGGCGTACATGGCCGCGTCGGCACGGTCCATGAGCTCGTCGAGCTCGACGGGAGCTGCAGGGTCGAAGACGGCCACCCCGACGGTGACCGACAGCGGGAACTCCAGGTCCCGGCCGACCCCGTTGGCCGCCCTCCTCACCCGCTCGATCGCGTCCTCGAGCGAGTCGGGGCGCGGGCTGGCGGCCAGCAGCACGCAGAACTCGTCTCCGCCGACACGCGCGACCACGTCGCTCTCCCGCACGGTACGGGCCAGCATCCGAGCCGTGGTGACGACCGCTTGGTCGCCGATCCGGTGGCCGTGCTGGTCGTTGATCAGCTTCATGTCGTTGATGTCCACGAACAGCAGCGCGCAGCGGCGTTCGTCGCGCTCCGCCTGCTTGAGGGCCTTGCTCGCCAGGACGAGGAAGGATCGCCGGTTGCCCACGCCGGTCAGGGGGTCGGCGAGGGCGAGCTGCTGCAGCTCGGTGCGCAGTCGCACGCGCTGGCTGACGTCGCGAAGCATCGCCACGTGGACGTCGCCGGCACGGGCGACCCGGAGCTCGGCCACGCCCGGGGTGCCGCTGATCGGGTGCAGGTCGACCTCGACCGGGTCCCTGCTCCCGAGGGGCAGCCCGAACTCCGAGCCCAGCAGGACCTCCGTGGGCACGCAGAACAGCTGGCCCGCGGCGTCGTTGGCGAACAGCACTCGGCCCTCGGCGTCGATGGCGAGCATCGCATCCGCGCTGGCTCGCACCATCGTCTCGAACAGCCCGTCGGGCAACACGGACTCGCCCGTGTCGTGGGTGTCGAGATCGTCGATCACGGTGTGTTCCAGGTTCGTCACCGGTCTGCGGTCACCTCGTCGGTTCCTCCGGAGGTCTCGTGCGAGTGAGTGGGGCCGGGCAGGTGCAGCCCCGCCATCACCCGATGGGTGTCGGACAGGTCGCCGATGAGCCGCCGTCCGGGTAGGGGGGACTCCTTCACCAAGGTGGGTGTGGCGAGGATCAGCGCCTCCTCGGCGAGGTCGGGCCGCTCCAGGACGTCGATGATCTCCAGCTCGAAGGGCATGTGCAGCTCGAGCTCCACGATGCGACGGAGGTTGGCCAGTGCCCTCTCGGCGCGCGGTGTCCGGCCGGCGACGTACAACGTCAGCCGAAGGACATCGGGGTCATCCATCATGGTGGGGGAGGCTTCCGAGCGCGGGGGATGCCCGCTGTCGTGGAGGCGTGGCCCGGCCCCCGGGGAGGGCGCCGGTTGCCCCCGACGATACCGGACGAGGAGGTCCACCGGAACCGCGTCCTGATGGAGCGTCGGCCTCCCGCGGTGGCATGCTCGCCCCGTGCCGGTCCCCGACGTCGCCCACGAGCTGTTCGCGGCCACCCCCGCGGAGTTCGTCCAGCGCCGCGATGCGCTGGCCGCCGAGCTGCGTGCCCGAGGCGACCGCCCGGCCGCCGCGGTGGTCAAGGCGCTGCGACGACCGACCGTCGCCGCGGCTGCGATCAACCTGCTCGCCAGGGCCGAGCCGGACCTCATCGAGGCCTCACTGGCCGCTGGCGAGGCGTTGGCCAGCGCACAACGTCGCGCGCTCAGCGGCGTCAGCCAGACCGACGTTCGCGGCGCGGTGAGGACACACCACCGGGCCATCGATGCGGTCCTCGCTGCGGCTCCCGAGGCGACGTCGTGGCCGGTCGCGGTGCGTGATGCCGTCCGACGCACGCTGCAGGCCGCGGCCGTCGACGAGGAGCTGGCCGAGGACGTCCGCCGAGGCACCCTGTCTCGGGCGGCCGAGACGGCCGACCCGACCCTGGCGCTGACGGGGTTCGCGCCGCTGACGGTGGTGGCGGACCGCGATTCCAAGGGGGACCGCGGACCCATCGGGTCACCCACGGGGACATCCGGGACGGCTCGGGCAGCAGAGCCAGCGGCACCTGCGGACGCGGAGGAGGCTGGGGACGCGGTCGAGGGTGCGGGTGCGGTCGAGGAGGCGCGCCTGGATGCGGAACGTCGTCGGGCGGCCGAGCTGGCCCTGGCGCGCCGGGACCTCGTCCGGCTGCGAGCCCAACGGGACGAGCGGGTGTCCAGCGCGGCGGGAGCCCGACGTCGTGCCGCCAGGGCCGCCGAGGAGGCCGCCGCGGCCGACGCGGCTCGTGAGCAGGCCATCGCAGCCGCCGCGGACGCCAGGCGGCTGCTCGAGGAGCGCAACGCCGAGGTGCGGCGCACGGAGGCCGCGGTCCGTGCGGCACGCGAGGCAACGGCTGCGACCAGCGCGGCCGTCGGCCCCGCAGACGCTGCCCTGGCCGACGCCGAGCACGCCCTCTCGGTCGCCCAAGCGACGCTCGACGAACTCGAGCGTAAGGATCGCTGACCGTCGGGGGTACTCATCAGCGGTGGTCGCCGTTCCGGCCTGTACGGGGGGCGGCACGGCGACCACCGAACTTCCGTTCAGCCGTCGACCCGGGGCGGGACCGTGGTCAGAGGAGCTTCGTGCTCAGCGGCACGAGCCGCTGGTATGCGGTCGGCAGGGCACGCTGCATGGCATCGACCGCGTAGGCCTCCGGACCGATGAGGACGCGGCGTGCGTTGCGGCGGACGCCCTTCAGGATGGTCCTCGCGGCTGCGTCGGGGCTGACGTGCAGCACCTTCTGGAACCCCTGCCTGATCTCGTCCTCGTCACCGGACACGAGCTCGGCAAGGCTCTTGTTCACCCGCGCGTTGCGGGCGATGTTGGTGTCGATGCCACCCGGGTGCACGCACGTGCACGACACGTTGCCGTCGTCCATGTCCAGCTCCTGCCGCAGGGCCTCGGTGAACCCGCGGACGGCGAACTTGGTCGCGTTGTAGCCGCTCTGGGTCGGCTGGGCGAACAACCCGAAGACCGAGGAGATGTTGACGATGTGGCCCCGGTCGGCTGCCCGGAGGTGCGGCATGAACATCTTCGTGCCGTGGATCACGCCCCAGAAGTTGATCCCGAGGATCCATTCGTAGTCCTCGATCGAGGTGTCCTCGACCGTTCCGGCGAGCGCAACGCCCGCGTTGTTGAACACGAGGTGGACGGCACCGTGGGCCTCAGCGGTGTCGTCGGCCCAGCGCTGCATCGCGTTCCGGTCGGCGACGTCGACCACGTCGGTGGTGACGGTCACCCCACGGTCGGCGACCAGCCCGGCGGTGGCGTCGAGGCCGTCCGGGTCGATGTCGGAGAGGGCCAGGTTGCAGCCGGCCGCAGCGAGCTCGACGGCGAGGGCTCGGCCGATGCCGGAGCCCGCTCCGGTGATCGCCGCGACCCGAGTGGAGAAGTCCTTCATGGTCGTTTTCTACACCGATCCGACCTCGATGCGCCATTGCCCGATGGCGCACGAACCGCTGTCGACCTCTCGGCGGAGGTCCCTCGCGGCCCGTCCCAGCGTGTCAGTCCCTGCGCGTCAGTCCCTGCGCGTCAGTCCCTGCGCGCCCGGGAGGGGGCGACGCGAGAGGGTTCGTTGGGCATCTTCGGATAGACGGGCGGCCACGGTGCGTCCATCAGGCCCGCGGCCATGTCGGCGTCGTGCATGTCCAGCAGGACGTCCAGGGACTGCGGGGCGTCGTACATCCCCGCCCAGGGATCACCGTCGCTGGCCAGCCGCCGAGGCACCGTCTCGATGGTCAGCTCGTCGGGGTCGACGCGGTCGAGGTCGTCCCACGAGAAGGGCGTCGACACCTGGCCGCCGACCTTCGCCCGCACCGACCACGCACCGAACACCGTCTTGTGCGGCGCGTTCTGGTTGTAGTCGACGAACACGCGCGGCCCCCGCTCCTCCTTCCACCAGGCTGCGGTGACGACCTCCGGGTGGCGTCGTTCGAGCTCCCGGGCCAGCGCAACGGCAGCCGCACGCACCTCGTAGGAGTCCCAGCGGGGCTCCAGGCGGACGTAGACGTGGATGCCCCGCTTGCCGGTGGTCTTCGGGAACGCGGCGATGCCGAGCTCGTCGAGCAGGTCCCGCAGCAGCCGAGCGGCCGCACGGGCCTCGTCGAAGCCGATGGTGGGGGTGGGGTCGAGGTCGATCCGCAGCTCGTCGGCGATCTCCCGCTCGTCCACGCCACCCCACTGCTCGACGTCGATGTCGGGGTGCTCGATCCGTGAGGTGGTCCGGTCCGGGAACGTCAGGACGGCGTCGCCGTCGCCGACGTGGAGCGGCCACACGTGGAAGCCGAGGCACCCCATGTTGACCGCCCAGGCGACGTGGGCGATGTCGGCGGCGACCATGGCGTTGGACGGGGTGCCGTTGACGGTCTGGACGGTCGTCGTCCGCAGCCAGTCCGGGGCGCCCTTGGGGACGCGCTTCTGCCAGAAGCTCTTGCCGCGGGCGCCGTCGGGGTAGCGCTCCAGCAGGACCGGACGTCCGCCCATCGTCGCCATCAACGGCTCGGCGACCGCCTCGTAGTAGCGCACCAGGTCGAGCTTCGTCTCGCCACGCCGCGGGAAGAAGACCTTGTCGTGGCTGGTGATCCGCACGGGATGGCCAGCCAGCTCCAGGTGGACCTCGTCGCTCATGGGGCCAGTCCACCACACCCGCTCGGCCACGGCAGCGTCATCCCACCGACGTCACGGGCGCGGGCTGCCCGACTCGTCGAGGACGAACACCGTGCGCGTGGACACCACGCCGGCGGTCGTCTGCAGGTGCTCCAGGACCACGTCGCGAAGCTGGGAGACGTCGCTCAGGCGGACCAGGGCGAGGAAGTCGAACTCGCCGGTGGTGGCAGCGAGGTAGGACAGGCCGGGCAGGTCGCCGAGCGACCGCTGCACGTCCTGCCAGCGACGTTGCTGGACCCCGATGAGCACCAGCACGGTGACGGGCAGGCCCACCTTGGCTGGATCGACCTCGGCGCGGTAGCCGGTGATGACCCCGTCGTCGGCCAGCCGGTCGAGCCGTCGGTAGGCGTTCGCGCGGGACACCCCCACGGCCTCGGCCAGCGCGTTGACCGACATCCGGCCGTCGCGCTGCAGGTGGCCGACGAGGTCCGCGTCGATGGGGTCGAGCCCGGGAAGCCCGGGACCTGTCGTCGTCACAGGAGTTCCGTTCGTCGCGTCGACCGTTCAATACCTCTCACCATGGCGGCAAGACTAGCCCTCTGTTGAGACGGACCGTCCGTACTGCGGCCTGTGAAGTGGAATTCGTCTCGACAACGAATGCGTTTTCCCACCTCCCGCCGGGTATCCCTCACCATGGACTGCACACACGAACCCCGGAGGCGACCGAAATGACCGAGCCGCTGCTCGCCAAGCACGCCGAACAGCTCCTGCCGCACCCGATGCTGGTCCGGATGCTCACCGACGACGGGGAGCTGCAGGACGTCGAGGGCTTCGAGACGCCCGACGTCGAGACCATGCGTCGGCTGCACGCCACGATGCACATGGTTCGTGCCGTCGACCGGCAGGCGATCAACCTGACCCGGCAGGGCCAGCTGGCGGTCTTCCCGTCATCGGCCGGCCAGGAGGCAAGCCAGGTCGGGTCGGTCCTCGCCCTTCGTGAGCAGGACTGGCTGTTCCCGTCCTATCGCGAGACCGTCGCCATCGTCGCGCGAGGTGTGCCCCCGATCGAGGCCATGCCCCTGTTCAAGGGCACGTGGCACGCCGGCTGGGACCCGACGGAGTACCGCGTGATGCCGCACTGCACGCCGATCGCGACGCAGTGCCTGCACGCCGTCGGGCTGGCCCAGGCGGCGGTGATGTCGGGTGACGACGTCGTGGCCATGGCCTTCTGCGGTGACGGTGGTACCAGCGAGGGCGACTTCCACGAGGCGCTCAACTTCGCCGCGGTGTTCGATGCGCCCACGATCTTCGTCGTGCAGAACAACGGCTACGCCATCAGCGTGCCGCTGGCCAACCAGACCAAGGCGCCCACGATGGCGCACAAGGCCGTGGGGTACGGCATGCCGGGCGTCCGGGTCGATGGGAACGACGCGCTCGCGGTGTACGCCGCGACGAAGGCTGCCGTCGCCCGTGCGTCCCGCGGCGAGGGGCCGACGCTGATCGAGACGATCACCTACCGGACCGAGGCGCACACCACCGCCGACGACGACTCTCGCTACCGCAGCCGTGACGAGGTCGAGTCGTGGCGCAAGCGTGACCCGATCGAGCGGCTGGAGACCTACATGCTCGCCGCCGGCGTGATCGACGAGACCGGCGTCGCGTCCGTCGTCGAGGACGCCAAGGACGCCGCCCGCACCTTCCGGGCCGGCATGTTCGATGCCCCCCACGGCGACCCGCTGGAGATGTTCGAGCACGTCTACGTCGACCCGCCCGCGTCGATGCTCGACCAGCGCGACATGCTGGCTGCCGAGCTGGCCGCCCGAGAGGGCTGAGCGGACGGCCAGGCGGCTCCCCCGCGAGGGGGAGGGTCAGGCAGCGACGGGCAGGGGGATGACCTCGACGTCGTCCAGCAGGCCGCGGAGGCGGCTGGCCATGTCCCGGTGGAGCATCCGGTCCAGCTTGCCGGACGGGGTGGCGACGTAGACCCGCTCGGGCTCCAGGCGTTCGATGCGTGCCTCCAGTCCGGGCAGGTCGGCCGCGCTGGCGAGCTCGCCGGTCACCCGGATCAGGCGGTCCGCGAGCTTGGCGACCAGGAACATGAGGCGGATGTGTCCGGGCGTCTCCTGGTCGGTGACCAGCACCTCGCCCTCGCCGGTGGAGATGACGTGGAAGTTCACGTCCTGCTGGACTGCCAGCTGGACGATCGCGTCCTCCACGGGGCCGATGTTGTCGATGTCGTCGATGACGACGACGTACTGACTGCGCATGGCTACCTCCTCGGGGGTGGTGGCCTCAATGCTCCCCCGATCCCAAGGGTTCCGGGACCGGCCGTTCGGGCATGGCCCGATCGACACGGTTTGGCCGGGTCAGCTGAAGACGACCGTCCGGTCGGCGAACCGGAAGATGCGCCGTTCGGCGTGCGCCCGGACCGCCCGGCTGAGGACGATGCGCTCGACATCGCGGCCGATGACGGCGAGGTCGTCGGGGGTGTGGGCGTGGGTGACCCGCTCGACGTCCTGGTCGATGATCGGGCCCTCGTCGAGGTCGGCGGTGACGTAGTGGGCCGTTGCGCCGATGACCTTCACCCCGCGCTCCCACGCCTGGTGGTAGGGCCGTGCGCCCTTGAAGCCCGGCAGGAAGGAGTGGTGGATGTTGATGATCCGCCCCTCGAGTTGCCGGCACAGGTCGTCGGAGAGGATCTGCATGTAGCGGGCGAGGACGACCAGCTCGATGTCGTGCTCGTCGACCAGCTCCATCAGCCTGGCCTCGGCTGCCGCCTTGGTGTCCTTCGTGACCGGCACGTGCACGAACGGCACGCGGTAGTTGGCCGCCACCTCCTGCAGGTCCCAGTGGTTGGAGACGACCATGCGGATGTCGACGGGCAGCTCACCGGCGTGCCAGCGGTACAGCAGGTCACGCAGGCAGTGGTCGTACTTGGACACCATGAGGAGCGTGGGAGTGCGGTAGTCCGCCTCGTGGACGACCAGCTCGATGTCGTCGTCGACCGGCAGGCCGTCCCGGAGGGTCGCGGCCATCTCGTCGGGGTCCTGCGTGGGCGCCTCGTACCGCATCCGCATGCAGAACCGCTCGATCGACGGCTCGCTGAACTGGGCGTTGGCGAGGATGTTGCCGCCGAGGTCGGCGATGCCGTTGGCGACCGCGGCCACGATGCCCGGCGCGTCGGGGCAGGCCAGCGTCAGCAGGTAGGCGGTGGTGTCACTCATGGCCCACGATCGTGCCACCCGGCGCCCGGGATGCCGCATCCGGGGCCGGGGCGTCCCCGATCGGGACCCCGCCCCAGCGGAGGAGGTGGCGTTTCAGCGGCCCGTCGGCTGCCCCGAACACCGCCGCCATCGCAGCCATGACCGCTCGGGCGTCGTCGCGTTCGGAGAGGTAGGCGCGCTGGTGCGCGGGCGGCAGGTCGAAGAACAGCTCGAAGAAGTCGATGACCCCCTCGGGTGGCAGCGCGAGCAGGACCTCCAGACCCCGCCGGCGGAGGTGGTGGACCAGCCGCGCGTCGGTCGGCCAGATCGCTCGCCGGGCGGCCGCGGCGGCGTCCCGTCCGTCGCCGGGCAGGTGCGCAAGGATCGCCTCGGCCATCGTCGGAGCGGTCCGCAGGGTGGCCGCCAGGCTGTACCCGGTCGCGGGATGGATCATCGGGGCGGCGGCGCCGAACGGGACGACGCGTGCTCGCCCGCGGGTCAGCGGAGTGTCGACGACGAACGCGACCCGCTCCACGGCGCCGGCGGCGTCGGCGTCGGCGAGGACGGCGCGGTCCAGCCCGCGGGCGGCCATCCGCGCGTGCAGCCGGGCGCGCAGCTCCGCGATCGGCAGCCCCGGTCGGCGGGCCAACGACGTCTCCTCCAGCAGCAGGCGGCCCCCGTCGAGCGGGACGGCGTAGAGGAAGGTCGGCCATCCCATGTGGCCGTGGTCGTCCCGCCAGTCCATGAACGCCTGCCCGGCCTCGGCTGCCCGGGCGCCGTCGACGAGCAGCCCGTAGGCGGTCTGGGCGGCGCGTGGCGCTGGTGTCCGTCCGCCGGTGAGGACCCGGCCGGCCCCGCTCGCGTCGATGATCACCCGGCCCGGGACCGTGCGTCCGTCGCCCAGCACGACGGCGGTGTGGGTCGGGCCGCGGCGAGTCCCCCGGGCGGTGCCGACGACGGTGCGGACGGCGGGGTCGGTCAGGTGGGCCTGCAGCCGATCGGTGGAGAGCATCGTGTAGGTCCGGCCGAGGTGGTGGCGTGCCCGGGCGATGGCCACGGCGTCGGCCATGTCGGTCGCGCGGACGTCCGCCGGCAGGTCGGCCGGCAGCTCGTCGGCCCACGCGCCGTAGCTGGCCGGCCACGGTCGGGTGGGGTCGGGCGCGACGAGGGCCACGTCCACCCCTCCCCGGGCCAGGTGGCCGGCCACGGACCACGCCGCCGGGCCCGCCCCGACGACCACCACGTCCGCCGGGTCGACACGATCGCACCGATCATCGTCCATGGCCGACGCAGGCCCCGATCGCGCCGACGGGGGCGGGGCGGGGGTGCGCTCGTCGGACGCGGTCAGGCGGTGGCCTTCTCGGCCCGCAGGGGTGCGCCGCCGATCTCGCCGTACAGGTCGCGGGGCTCCTCGACGACGTGGCCGTGGTCGCAGACCGACCGCACGTGGACCTGCGCGTCGCAGCCGCGGTGGCGCACGACCATCGTCGGCTCGTCGTGGGTGGTCAGCCAGGTGTCGCCGAACTCCATCAACGCCTGCATGACCGGCTGCAGGCTGCGGCCCATCTCGGTCAGGCGGTACTCGTGGCGCACCCGTCCGGAGTCGGGCCGGTACTCGCGCTTGGTCAGCACACCGACGTCGACGAGGTCCTTCAGCCGCATGGCCAGCACGCTGCGCGACACGCCGATGTGCCCCTGGATGTCGTCGAAGCGGCGCACGCCGTTGAAGATCTCGCGCAGCACCAGCACCGACCAGCGGTCACCCAGCACGTCCATGGCCCGCGTGACCGCACAGGCCTCGTTGTCCACCGCCGTCCAGTCCATGGCGACAACTGTAACGCGCGCGCCCACCGTCCAACCCGCCGTCCACGAGACACATCGGCGATTCGTGTCTCTACCAGACGGATGGTAGACCGTCCGGAGTCGGGGCAGCACCACACGAGAGGACCGGACATGGCAGGACCGCTGGAAGGCATCCGCATCATCGAGCTGGCGGGGATCGGCCCCGGGCCGTTCGCCGGGATGATGCTGGCCGACATGGGCGCGGAGGTCATCCGGGTGGACCGCGCCGGCGGCAACTGGGGGGCCACGTTCGGCCACGCCACCATGTTCCGCAACCGGCGCAGCATCGCGCTGGACCTCAAGTCACCCGAGGGCGCCGAGACCGTCCTGCGGCTGGCCGAACGGGCGGACGCGATGTTCGAGGGCTTCCGACCCGGCGTCGCCGAACGCCTGGGCGTCGGCCCCGACGACGCGCTGGCCCGCAACCCCACGCTCGTGTACGGCCGCATGACGGGGTGGGGGCAGGACGGCCCGCTGGCCCAGGCGGCTGGCCACGACATGAACTACATCGCCCTGTCCGGTGCCCTGCATGCCATCGGCGAGACCGGCCGCGGCCCGGTCCCCCCGCTCAACCTGGTCGGCGACTTCGGTGGCGGGGCGATGTTCCTCGCCTTCGGCCTGCTGGCCGGCCTGCTCCAGGCCCGCTCGACGGGGGTCGGCCAGGTCGTCGACGCGGCCATGGTCGACGGAGCCTCGGCGCTGATGCACATGTTCTACGCGATGCACGCCCAGGGGCTGATGACGACCGAGCGCGGCAGCAACCTGCTGGACGGCGGCGCGCCGTTCTACACGACCTACGAGACCGCCGACCACCAGTGGGTCGCCCTCGGCCCGATCGAGCCGCAGTTCTACGCCGAGCTGCGCACGCGGCTCGAGCTCGACGACCCGATCTTCGACAACCAGATGGACGCATCGCAGTGGCCCGCGCAGCGCGCGCGGCTGGCCGAGGTCATCGCCGGGTACACCCGTGACGAGCTCGACGACCTGCTGGCGGGTACCGACGCCTGCTACGCGCCGGTCCTCGACCTGCAGGAGGCCGCGGCCCATCCCCACAACGTGGCCCGCGGGGTCCACATCGAGGTCGACGGCATCGTCCAGCCGGCGCCGGCTCCCCGTTTCAGCGTCACCCAGCCCGACACGCCCACCCCGTCGGTCTCGGCGGGCGCCCACACCCGGGAGGTGCTCGGCGACTTCGGGTTCGACGACGACGAGATCGGCGACCTCCTGTCCCGCGGCGTCGTCACCCAGGACTGACGACGCCCTCGCGAAAGCTGAGTTTGTCAAACGAACTCAGCCGTGCCACCATCGTGTCGACGATCGACGACTGGGAGAACCGGGATGGACACGACGACGCTGGTGGAGGGCCTGGCCGAGGCGACCGCGGTACGCCCGCACGGGCAGGGGCTGCGGGCGGAGGTGCAGCCCGGCTGGGACGTCTTCGGCATCCCGCATGGCGGCTACCTGATGGGTATCGCGGCGCGAGGTGCGCTGGTCGCCTCCGAGCTGCCCGACGTCATGTCGATCACGACCCACTTCACGCGCAAGGCCGTGTTCGGCCCCATGGAGCTCGAGGCGGTGGAGCTCGGGCGCAGTCGACGGTTCACCACGATGGCCGTCCACGGTCGGCAGGACGGTGAGCTCGTCACCACCAGCATGGTCCTGCTCGCGGACCGAGAGGCCTTCGACGGTCCCCGCTGGACAAACCGCGACGGCAACGCTGCTCCCGACGACCAGCTCACCCCACCCGCGGGCCAGCCGGGATACGAGGCGACGCCGGCGGTCGCCCATCGCCTCGGCCTGCGGCTGATGCGGGCCGACGTCGGCTTCTGGGACGGCGCACCCACGGGTGCGGGCCTGATCCGGGGCCTCGTCGATCCCCCGAGCGGCGAGGCGGCCGACCAGGTCCTGGCCATCGTGGCCGCCGACGTGACACCGCCGGCCCTGTGGAACGCCCTCGGACCCACCGGCTGGGTCCCCACCGTCGAGCTGTCCGCGCAGCTCCGTGCACGGCCGGCCCCCGGCCCGCTGTGGGTCGTGGCTCGGACCACCGACGTCGGTGAGGGGTTCACCGACGAGGAGGCGGAGGTCTACGACAGCACCGGTCGCCTGGTCCTGCACTCCAACCAGCACGCCCGCTACAGCCAGCCCGGCGGCTGACCCCTCGGACCTGCGGACCCACGACCCGGACACACGACGACGCCGCGGCCCTCGGGCTGCGGCGTCGTGGCGTGCGGGGAAGTGTCCGGGGAAGGTCGGGTGGAGGAGGGGTGGTCTAGGCGGGGGCGCTCAGGTAGCGACCGCAACGCGGCCAGGCACCGGGGCCCTGGGGACGGACGTGGGTGCCGTCCGCGCGGGTCCAGCCCTGGAAGGCGACGCGCTCGGCCACGGAGATCTGCTGCTCCGGAGTGGCCTGCCAGGCGTTGGCGGCGTACTCGCCGCCACCGTAGGCGCTCCACGTGTTGGGGTGGAACTGCACGCCGCCGTGGAAGCCGTTGCCGTTGTTGATGTTCCAGCGCCAGGTCGACTCGCAGTAGGCGACGTCGTCCCACATGCCACGACGGTCGCTGCTGTAGTGCTCGGGCCACAGGACCCTCACGAAGCGGCGGTTGTCGGGGCCATCGGGCAGGCGCTGGTAAGCCACGCCGTAGTCGCACGAGGCATCGCGGTCGTTGCCGCCGCGCGAGTAGTGGGTGGGGCAGTGCTCGTAGAGGCAGCCGTAGGTCTCGCAGCCGGGGCTCTCTGCGGGCGGGGTCGCGGCGGAGGCGGCGCCCATGGTGGTGACCTGGAGGCCGAGGACAAGGGCAGCGACGGCGAATCCGCGCACGAAGCGCGAACCGCGGCTACCGGAGTGCTTGCAGGAGTTAAACATAGCCAGATCACAGTAGGTGTGGAAAACCTTGGCGTTCTGTGGGGTCTGGTCCTGCTGGTCAGGCGTCCCGTCGGCCATGTGAAACCGTTCACATGCTGCGCCGGCCCCGTATCCATGGGGTTTTCGGGCGTCGAGGAGCCGTCCGGTGCGCGGGTCGAGCGGACAGGTCAGAGCCTGTGGACGACGGGTTGCGAACGCTCGGGAACGCCGATCACGGCGCCAACCTGTCCGATCGTCCCGTATGGGTCGTTCAGGTCCGGGCGTCACCCGACGACGCGTCCCGGACGGAGCTCCAGCAGGGGGTCCCGGAGGCCCTGTTCACCTGACCGTTCACCCGACCGTTCACCGGGCCGAGGCGAGGATCCGGCGGGCAGCCTGCCGCGCCAGCAGGCTGCCGATCACGTTGCCGTGGCCGCTGTAGCCGCCCACGACGTGCACCCGCGGGCGGGGCTGGGCGTCGATGGGCAAGCGGGTGGTCGTGAACGCCGCGCGGGCCGCCCAGCGGTGGGTCACCGCGGCCCAGTCCAGGCCGAGTTCGGCCAGCAGGCGATCCAGGTGGGACTGGACGGTCTCGCTCGGCTCGGCTGGGGCATCCCATTCCTCGTCACCGCCGACGTCCCGGCCACCACCGAGCAACACCTCACCCGTGCGTCGTTGCTGGAACCAGTCGAGGCCGAAGCGTCGGTAGACCGGCCGGGGCACGGTGGGTGGTGGCAGCGGGGCCGTGGCCAGCATCTGCAGCCTCGCGGTCCGCACGGTGCCGGCGAGCTCCGGGACGACGTGCTCCAGCCCCCCGTCGACCGCCACCAGGACCACCCGACTGCGGACCTGCCGGGTTCCGCCGTCCGGGGAGGCCACCAGCGTCCGGCCGGAGTCGACCGAACGGACCGGGGCTGGCGCGTGCAGCCGTGCCCCCGCCGCCACGGCCCGACGTGCCAGCCGCTGGCAGCGCTGACCCGGGTGGAACATGCCGTCGCCGGGAACCAGCAGCCCGCGGCCCTCCGGCCCGTCGTAGGCCAGGGCGTCGATGCCGTCGCGCTTCATCTGGGCGAGGTGGATCAGGCAGTCGCGCTCCTCGTCCTCGTCCGCCCCGATCCGCAGGCTGCCGACCCGCTGGAACGACGGCTCGTCGTCCTCCAGCCGGTCCAGCTCCTCCACCGTGCGATGCCACCAGCTGTTCGCCGCGGGTCGACCGTGACGGCCGACCGCCTCGTGGTGGAAGTCCGGCAGCCCCGCCAGCAGGAACCCGCCGTTGGCGCCGGCGGCCCCACCGGCGATGCCGTTGGCGTCCAGCCCGACCACGTCCAGCCCCGCCTCGGCCAGCAGCACGATCGCCTCCAGCCCGGAGGCGCCCAACCCGACGACCACCACGTCGGCGCGGACCGGGTCCGCTGGCAGCGGGGACGCCTCCACGGCGTCGTCGGCCACGTCGTCGAGCCACCACGGTGCGCGACGGGGCCCGGCCTCGGAGGTCGTCAGAACAACCGCCGCCCGCGCTGCTCGAGGTCCAGCAGCGCCTGCTTGCGCTCGACCCCACCGCCGTAGCCGGTCAGGGTGCCGGTCGAGCCGATGACACGGTGGCACGGCACGACGATGCTGATCGGGTTGCGACCGTTGGCCGCCCCGACCGCGCGGGACGCGGTGGGCCTGCCGATGCGTCGTGCCAGCTCGCCGTAGTCGATGGTCTCGCCGTACGGGATGTCGCGCAGGGCCCGCCAGACGGTCAGCTGGAACGGGGTGCCGGCCGGGGCCAGCGGCACGTCGAAGGCTTCGCGGTCGCCGGTGAAGTACTCCTCCAGCTGGATGCGGACCCGGCGGATCGGACCGGCGTCGCGAGCGCCGAGGACGGCGGGATCAACGGGATGGCGGTGCTGCTCGAAGAACACTCCGGTCAGCTCGGGCTCGCCGCCGTCCTCCCCATCGACCACCGACACCGTCAGCGGTCCGATCGGGCTGTCCACCACGTCGTGCCACCGTCCCATCGTCGGGCAGCGTATCGCGGGTCGGTGGGGGTCAGGTCAGCGGGATCGGTTGTCGTCCCCATGCCGCGGCGAGGGCCCGGTGCACCCGGTCTGCGTGCCAGTAGGCCTCGTGGGATCCCAGCAACGAATCGGAGTGGTCGGGGTACAGGTCGTGGATCTCCGCGCCGGTGTAGAAGGGTTCGACGGGGTAGGCCAGCACATCGTGGCGGTCCCACACGTTCAGCCACAGCGGCATGGCCCCGTCGTGGCAGCGAGTCCCGAGCCCGAGGTCACCGGCGTCCAGCGTGCCGTCGTCGGCGAGGATGTCGGTGACCGCGGTGGAGCGGATGAGCAGCGCCGCGATGGGTGACCCGAACGTCACCAGCCGCCGGATGCGCCAGTTCGTGTGCGCCGCCTCCACCTCGTCGGGGTCCAGGCCCATCTCCCGCACCTCAGCGGGGTCCTCGCGCTGGTGGGAGAACAACCAGAACAGCAGGTCGATCGCGATGAGGGATCCGGCGCTGTGGCCGATCACGGTCAGGTCGGTGGGTTCGTGGGGGTCGATCAGCGCCAGCATCCGGCCCCACACGACGTTGCGGATCCGGGCCTTCCCCTTCTCCGAGACGTAGTGGACGATGTCGGCCCAGGTGTGCTGGATGAGGCCGCGGACCGGCTCGATCGCGGGGGCGAACAGCAACCCGCTGAAGGAGGTCCGATCCGACGGGGTTGCCGTGTCGACCCGCCGCGTGATGACCTCCTGGGCGCGGGCCAGCGACGCCGTGTCCCCGGCGAGGGGGTGGGGGAACCCCCACTCGACGGTGACGCTGTCGGCCAGCGGGGGCAGCGGCTCGTGCCCCTCGTCGACGAGGCGCGTCGTCAGCCCGTCGCGGAACGCCCGGTAGCTGGTGGTGTGGTCGACGGCGCCCTGTGGCACGACCCCGTGGATGTAGACGACACGTTCCATCGATGACCTCCTGCTGGGCGGACCCCGCTGGGTGCTGGGCCTCAGGTGGGTGGGTCGAAGGGGTAGCGCAGCCCCATGCGATCACGGATCCGCTGGGACAGCGCAGCCACCTCGAGGCTGTCGGCCCACGTCATCCCGTCGACCTCCTGCGCGCCGTCGGCGACCGCGGCGGTGATGGCGGCGACCTGGTGCTCGAGCCCGTTGACGAGGTGGGGGAACCGTTCGGTGCGTTGCACGGTCCGTCGCTGGGTCAGCTGCACCTCCTCGGCGCGGTGGAAGGACGGCACGGCGACCGCACCCTCGCTGCCCGAGACAACCGCTGTGCCCTCCATGTCGCTGACCAGGCTGAGGGCCAGGTTCGCCATGCGCCCGTCGGCGTAGCGCATCCCGATGGAGACCTGCCCGTCGACGCCGGTCGCGGTCGGCTCCCAGAGGACCTGGAGGTCCTCGGGGTCACCGCCGAGGATCCGCTGGGTCAGGGCCAGGACGTAGACCCCGATGTCCAGCAGCGCACCGCCGGCGAGGGCCGGGTCCTGCAGCCGGTGGGTGGGGTCGGTCGGCGCCGGGAACCCCATGCTGGCGGTCAGCGTCCGGACCTCGCCGATGTCGCCGGCCTCGATCCATGACTCGGCGGTGCGCCACGCCGGCAGGAAGCGCGTCCACATGGCCTCCATGAACGTGGCGTCCGACGCGCGGGCGGCGTCGATGCACCGCTGGGTGGAGGCCAGGCCGTGGGACAGCGGCTTCTCGCACAGCACCGACTTGCCGGCCTCGAGTGCGGCGACGACCGGTTCCTCGTGGATCGAGTGCGGCGTCGCCACGTAGACGATGTCGATCGAGTCGTCGGCGAGCATCTCGTCGAGGTCGGTCAGGGCGGTCGCGATGCCGTGCTCCTCGGCGAAGGCGGCCGTGCGCTCGGGGTTGCGGGCGCAGACGGCCACGACCTCACCGGGCGCGGCGGCGAGGGAACGGGTCAAGGAGCGGGCGATGATTCCGGCACCGACCAGCCCCCAGCGCAGCGGCGGCAGATCGGCCCATTCGGCGGGGGCGTTCGACGTCATCGGCCGCACCATATCCCCTCCTCGTGCCCCTCGTCCGGACACGGCGTGTGCGATGCCCCCGCACCTGCCGGCGGCCGCGCCACACGCCCCGGGCCGGTGTGTGCGTTGGAGGGCCGGCCGGGCGGTGGAAGGCACACGCCGCGGGAGGGTGGGTGCGATGCACGGCAGCCACGGGCGCCCATCGCACACGCCGGGGCGCGGCCGGGGCGGCCGCCGCGGGAGGGTGGGTGCGCTGCACGGCAGCCACGGGTGCCCATCGCACACGCCGGGCGGTCCGGACGGTCAGCGGCGGTGGAACTCCGCAGGCAGGTCGACCGCCGGGGCGAGGGTGATGGCCGTGTGCACCGGCATGTCGCGGGTCGTGGCGACGACCTCGGCCCGCTCCAGCACCGTGGACAGGATGACCTGCATCTCCAGCACCGCGGTGTGGGCGCCGATGCAGGCGCGCGGACCTGCACCGAAGGGGAGGTAGGTGTGCCGCGGACGGTCCAGGGCGGGCACGTCGACGAACCGCTGTGGCTGGAAGGCCTCCGGGTGGGTCCAGAGGTCGGGGTGGCGGTGCAGCCCCCAGAAGTTGGTGTAGACGTTGGACCCCTTCGGCACGAAGAACCCGTCGACCTCGGTGTCCGCCGTTGCACGCCGGCCGGTCCCCGGCGCCGAGGGGTACAGCCGCATCGTCTCGTCGATGACCGCCGTGGTCCACTCCAGCCGGCTTGCCGCCTCCGCGGAGTCCACCGGACCGACCTCGTCCACCTCGGCGGCGGCACGTGCCTGTGCCTCGGGGTGCAGGCCCAGCAGCTGCAGGGCCATCGTCAACGCCGTCGCGGTGGTGTCGTGGCCCGCGGCGACGAACACCAGCACCTGGTCGCGGATCTCGTCGTCGGTGAAGCGCCGCCCGGTCTCGGGGTCGACCGCCTCACGCAACCGGCCGACGAAGCTGTCCTCCGTCGCCTCGGCGCCCGCCAGGACGTCGTCGACCAGCTCGTAGACCTCCGCGACCGCCGCCTCGCGACGCCGGATGGCCGGCAGCGGCGTCGACCGGGGCAGCCGCAGCGGGTTGAAGGCCCGCTCGATGACGTAGGAGGAGATGGTGGGGAAGTGCGCCTCGAGGCGGTCGGCGAGGTCCTCCCGTCCCTGCCCGAACAGCAGGTCGGTGACCACCATCAGGGTCAGGCGCAGGATCTCCGACCGCAGCGGCAGCGGCCCGTCGGCCTCGATCCAACGGCTGGTGAACTCCTCCGCGCGCTTGCGGACCAGACCGGCGTAGGACGCGGACTGCTTGGCGGTGAACAGCGGCTGCAGGACGCGTCGTTGCCACCGCCAGTCCTCGCCGTAGGCGCTGAACAGGCCCGTGCCGAGCAGGTCGCGGAACGCCTCGAAGAAGGGATGTCCCTCCTTGTCGAACGGTGACGTCGCCCCGAGCACGTAGCCGATCGACTCGGGATCCCGGGTGACGGTCAGCCGGTACCCGACGCCGGGTGGGCCCATCCGCAGGCCGAAGGTGTCGCCGTGGCTGGCATGCACCGTCGCCCAGGAGGAGGAGATGTGATCGGTCAGGGCCAGGCCGAGGTGCCCCAGCAGCGGGTTCGCGGGCGGTCCGGGTGCGAGGGGTGGACGAGCGGGCATGACGCGGTGCTCCTCGTGATGGGCGTCGGGAGGACCCAGCCTAGGGTGCCGAGACGAGGGCAAGCCCTGCCCGACGGTGTCGCCGATGAGCCGCCCCGACGGCTGCGACCCACACGACCAGCACGGCCACCAACGCCGTCGCGCGTACCGGGCCGGGGGCACCCGCGGCGGTCAGCAGCGTCCGGGCGTTGGTCAGCACCAGCAGCCCGCCGACCGAAACGCCCAGCAGGTGCGGCTGCACCCGTCGGACCAGCCACGCCGCGATCGGCGCGGCCACGAGGCCCCCGCCCAGCAGCGCGAGCACGACGGGCAGCGACACGACCTCCCGACCCAGCGCCAGGAGGAAGCCGACGCTGGCTGCGGCCGAGACGAGGAACTCCGAGGTGTCCACGGTCCCGATGACCTTCCTCGGCGGCAGGCGATCGGTCAGCAGCAACGACGGCGTGGCCACCGGCCCCCATCCCCCACCGCCCGTGGCGTCGACCAGGCCGGCGACCAGGCCGAGCGGCGCCACCATCCGGGTCGGCACACGTCGCTCGGTGGGCCCGGACGCGCCGTCCCGCTGCACGAAGCGGCTGAGCAGCACCACGCCGATGACGAGGAGGATCGTCGCCGTGACGGGGGCGGCGGCCGCGGTCGACAGCCCCGCCAGCAGGTGCGCGCCGGCGAAGGCCCCGATCGCCCCGGGCACCCCGAGCCGAAGCACCAGCGGCCAGTCGACGTTGCCGAACCGCCAGTGGGCGGCACCCGACGCCAAGGTGGTGCCGACCTCGGCCAGGTGGACCGACGCCGACGCCGCCACCGGCGACAGCCCGGTCACCAGCAGCAGGCTCGTGGAGGTGGCCCCGTAGGCCATCCCGAGCGACCCGTCGATCAGCTGTGCGACGAGGCCCACGAGTGCGAGCACGACGATGTTGGACATCGCCCTCCCTTTCCTGTCGATCCCATACCTGATAAACCCAGGTAGTCATATAGGGATATTCGAGTGAATCGGCGGAGTGTGCGTCCTCGGCGCCCGGTCCGCAAGCCACGATGTCGAGAGGTGCCGTGTCCATGTGGGTCAGCCGTCGAACCGACTACGCCACCAGGGCGGTGCTGGCCCTCGCGCTGGCACGCCGCGACGAACCGGTCACCCTCGAGGAGCTGTCACGCCGGACGCAGGTGCCCACTTCTATGCTCGAGCAGGTCATGCCGGTGATGCGACGCGACGGGATCGTGCGGTCCCAGCGCGGCCGGTACGGGGGTTACCTGCTGAACCATCCGCCGGCCGACATCACCCTCGAGCGGGTGGTGCGGCTGTTCGAGGGGCAGCTCGCCCCCATCGACTGCGCGACGCGGAGCAACCCCGAGCCGTGCCCCATGGACCACGGCTGCAGCCTGCGCGACGTCTGGGCCGACGTGCGGGACCTGGTGCTCGAGCGCCTCGGCTCGACGACCGTGGCCGACCTCGCCCGCGACAGCGGTGGGCCATGGCGGGACCACCGGACGTTGCCGCTGGTCCAGTCCAGCGGCGCCGTGTGAGCGTCACCGGCGCCGTGTGCGCGGGCGGGCCTACAGCCAGTCGTTGCGACGAAGTCGCCAGTACAGGTAGGCCGACACCGACGCCATGATCGCGGCCAGCAGGGCGAACCCGGCCGGCGTTCCCGCCAACGGTATCCCGCCGACGTTCATCCCCCAGATGCCGCCGATGATCGTGGGCACGAGCGCGATGGCTGCCCACGCCGAGATCTTGCGCTGGTCCCGGTTCTCCTGGAGGCCGATAAGGGCCAGGTTGGCCTGCAGCGCGCTGTCCAGAAGGGTGCGGAAGCTCGCGGCCCGCTCGTGGGCCAGGCGGGCGTGGTCCGCGACGTCGCGGAAGGAGTGGGACAGCTCGTGGGAGACCCCGTCGATGCGCCCGTTCGCCAGATCCTCCATGGGCCGCAGCAGGCTGAAGGTCGCGCGCTGGAAGTCCAGCACCTCGCGCACCAGGGCGTAGATGCGTTCGGTGGGCGGCTGCTCGTCGGTGTCGAACACCTGGCGCTCGATCTGGTCGATGTCGCGCTCGAGCTCCCGGACGACGGGCATGTACCGGTCGACGACGTCGTCGGCCACGGCGTACAGCACCGCAGCCGGGCCATGGGCTGCCAGCTCGGGGTCACGCGCCAGGCGTCGGCTCGCGGGATCGAGCGTGCCGACATCGCCGTGTCGCACGCTGATGACGAAGTCGGTGCCGACGAACAGGTCGATCTCCCCGAGCGTGATCGTCTCCTGCGCGTCGTCGTACATCGCCGGCTTGAGGACCACGAACAGCGTGTCCTCGTACCGCTCCAGCTTGGGTCGCTGGTGGGCGGTGGTGGCGTCCTCCACGGCCAGCTCGGGCAGCCCGAACGTCGTGGCCAGCTCGCGGACCTCCCCCGGGTTGGGGTCGAAGACCCGGATCCAGACGTAGGCGCCGTCGCGACGCTGCGCCATGGCCTCGTCGAAGGAGTCGCCGCGCGCGACGACGTCACCGTCGGCCTCGACGATCTGGAAGTCCACGATCATGGGGGTGTTCGACACTCCGGGGGGTCGGGGGTGCTGCAGCCGCACACTGCCCCAGAGCGTCGTCCATCACACGGAACCCCGACGTCGGAGCCCGATTCGGGCGCGTCAGCCGAGCCGGAGTGTCCCGCGTCGATCGCACTCGTGCTCCACGACCAGATCGGGCACGCAGTCGTCGGTCGGCACCGCCGTCGAGCCGCACCGGGGGCAGGCGTACATCGGGCGGTCGCGGTCGAAGACCACGGTGTCGGTGCCGGCGGCGGGGTCGCCGGGGTCGCGCGGAGCTCGTTCGTGCAGGGTTCGCTGGGGTCGCATGGGTCCTCCGAGTGGATGTCGGTCGGTCACGCGGGGTGTGGGCGCGAGGTCACGTCCGACGTCGTTCCCGGACGGGGGCAGGCGGCAAACAACGATCGGGCAGGAGCCCGACCCGCTACCCCTGTTCGGAGGATGCCAAACCCGGTCGATCGGTCCCGGCCGTTGCCAACGGACCCCTTGTCGACGCGGCAGGGGCAGGATTACGGTGAGATCGCACGCCCACACCCCGCGTCGACCGCAGTCAGGCAACGCACCGGGGGTGCCACGTGTCCACCGTCATCGATCGTCCGGGAACAACCCGTGTCGAGGTTGGGGAGCGAGGTGGGCTGCCGGCCCTGTGTCGGCGGTGGTGCCAGACGCACGACGACGACGTGGCCGAGGCGGTGATCGACGCCTGCGAGGGCCTTGTCCGATCCCGCGTGCGACAGCTCGGCTCGATCCACGCCGACCCCGAGGACCTGGCACAGGTCGGTCGCATGGGGGTGTGGAAGGCCCTGACGCGGTTCGACCCCGACAGGGAGGTGGCCTTCACCACCTACGCCGTGCGCACCATCGACGGTGAGCTCAAGCGCCATCTGCGTGACCGGACGTGGGACACCCACGTGCCGCGGGGCGCCAAGGCGCGGATGGTCCGGGTGGGGCGTGCGACCGCCCGCCTCCGCGAGCTCGGCCATGACGTCACGGTCGATGCCCTGGCCCGCGAGTCGGGCCTCGATGCCGACGACGTCGTGGACGGCCTGATCGCCGGGGCGGCACGGTCGACCGACCGTCTGGACGCCCCGATCGGCGTGCACGGCCGATCGCTCCTGGACGTGCTGCCCGACCCGACCGCGGATGACGTCGACCTGCGCCTGGACCTGCTCGAGCTCATCAGCCAGCTTCCCGGCTCGCAGCGAACGGCCATGACCCTGGCCTACTTCGAGGACCTGCGGCAGCACGAGATCGCCGCGCACCTCGGCTGCAGCCAGATGCAGGTCTCGCGCCTCCTCAAGCGTGGCCGTGCGACGTTGGCAGCGCAGGTCACCCGCTGACGAAGTCAGTCCCTGTCCCGCTGACGGGGCGACCCCATGGAAGGAGGCGGCGAACGCAGCCGCTCAGCTGACTCGTGCCTGGGCCGAGCCGACCGTGGTGTGCCCCATCCTGACCCGGGTGTAGAGGTCGCTCCAGCCCGCGACGAACGCATGCTCGGCGCGTTCGCGCTGGCACTGCGGGCTGCTGGTGGTGAACCCGAAGGGCCGGCGCAGCGCCGCGGCCAGCGCCTCGAGGTCGACCCCGTCGGGGCCGAGCGGCACGGTTCGGACGGGCACCTGGTCGGCGAGGTGGCCGACGTCGCTGGCGACGACCGGCACGCCCACGTCGGCGGCGAGCTCCACCACACGGCTGTGGCTGCCGGACCGCAGCGGGACGATGACGGCCTCGGCTCGGGCCATCTCCCTGGCGATCGTCAGGTCGTCCGCGCGGTCCATGACGATCCGCTCGACGCGGTCGGGATCCCCACCCTCCAGCGGCCGGGCCCGGTCGGCGTTGACGAGAAGGCGCAGCGGTCGGCTGCCCGCGACACGGTCGGCGGCCGCGACCAGGCGATCCAGGTCGAGGTCGTCGGAGGGGGCGGTCGCACAGACCACCAGCGGTGCGGCGTCCGTGGGCAGCAGCCGCACGTGCCGGCGCCAGCGGCGGGCGAGGGACAGGTCGTGGTGGTTCAGGACCGGACCGTGCGGGATGACGACGGGTCGGATCCCCGTCTCCTCCGCGATCCGATCGGCCGCGCCCCTGGTGAGGGTGGTCACCCGGCTGATCAGGTGGGCGTTGGCTCGCAACGCCTCCAGCACGGGCAGGTCGTCGACCGCCAGGTCGAGGACGGTCACGACCGTCGGGACCGCACATTCGCGGTGCGCCCGCAGCGCCGCACCCATCTGCTCGACGGACCGGAAGGGGCCCGGGGTGTCGCGTCCCAGCATCAGGTGGACGACGTCCCACTCCAGGCTGTGGGCGTGGATCCAGCTGCTGTCGGCGAACCCGTCCGCGCGTCCCCACGGCTGGATGATCCGGGCGATCCGGCCGTGCAGGCGCTGGACCAGCGGGTGGCCGGCCGGGTGCACCAGCACGCGTGGCCAGGAGGGACCGATGTCGTGCAGGAACGCCCCGTGCGTCGGCGCCTTCGACCGCGGTCGCGACACGGAGCGCACGCGGCTGTGCGCCCCGTCCCCACCGACAGGACGATCGGCATCGGACTGATCGGCGGCGGTCCGGACGGCGGCGGACCGGACGGCGGATGGTGTGGTCGACGGCATGGGCAACGTGGACACGAGGCCTCCCCTCCTCGAGGGCTGACCGGTGGTGACTGCCACCATCGGGGACGGGGTGATACCCGTCAGGGCTGACTGAGAAACCGGGGTCCCGAGTCACGGCACGCAGCTGCGGAGTAGGTTGACCGCTGCCACCTGAACCACCGGGTCCGAGAGGGAGACCGTCCATGTCGTCAATGCCTGCCGGAATCAGCCTGCACATCACCGAGACACCGCGCCTGCGCATGCGCTGGGCATCAGCCGGGTCGGTGGAGGGAACCCCCGTGGTGCTCGTGCACGGCAACCTTGCGACGTGTCGGTTCTACGACGACCAGCTGACCGCCTGCCCGGACGGGTTCCGCTTCATCGCGCCGGACATGCGCGGGTTCGGTGGGTCGGAGAAGGTCGCGATCGACGCGACGCGAGGACTGCGGGACTGGGCCGACGACACGATGGGCCTGCTCGACACGATCGGCATCGACCAGCCGGCGCACTTCGTCGGGTGGTCGACCGGCGGCGGGGCGATCATGCAGATCCTGATCGACCATCCCGACCGGGTGGCATCGCTCACCCTCATCGACCCGGTGTCCCCCTACGGGTTCGGTGGGACCCACCGTGACGGCACCCCCTGCACCCCCGACCACGCCGGCACCGGCGGCGGGGCCGGGAACCCGGAGTTCGTGGCCCAGATGACGGCGGGCAACACCGGCACCGACTCGCCGTTCGCCATCCGCAACGTCATGCGGACCTCCTACTGGTCGCCCGCCTACTCCATGCCCGCGTCGCAGGAGGACATGCTGGTGGAGGAGGTGCTGTCCTCGCTGATGGGTGAGGAGGGGTACCCGGGCGACGCCACCGCGAGCGAGCACTGGCCGGGCTTCGCGCCGGGCACGACCGGCATCCTCAACGCGCTGTCGCCGAAGTACCTCAACACCTCCGGCATCGTCGACGTCGACCCGAAGCCGCCGATCATGTGGCACCACGGCACGGCGGACGTGGTGATCAACGACGGCTCCGCGTGGGATCCGGCGTTGCTGGGCCAGCAGGGCATCATCCCGGGCTGGCCGGGTGAGGAGGCCTATCCGGTGCAGCAGATGGTCAGCCAGACCCGTGACGTCCTGGACGCCTACGCCGCCAACGGCGGGTCCTACGAGGAGGTCGTCCACCCCGACGCGGGACACGGCCCCCACATCGACCACACGGCCGACTTCAACGCCCGGTTCCTGTCCTTCATCGGCGCCGCGAGCTGACCCGGAGCGCGTGAGACTGGGCGGCATGACGCCGACCCGCCTTCGCCGCCCCCGCGTGACCGTCCTCGTGCTGCTGCTCGCCCTCGCCCTCGTCTCGTGCGGTGACGGGGGCGGTACCGACACAGCCGCCAGCGACCCCCCGGCGAGCGACACGCCGTCCAGCGCGACCCCGTCCATCGAGGCCACGCCGACCGAGGACGCCGCGACGCCGACCCCGACGCCCTCCGCCGAACCGAGTCCCGAGGCCACCGAGACCACGTCTCCCACCCCCGCACCGAACCCGACCGAGTCGAGCCCTCCCGTGGAGCTGTCCCAGCCCGCCATCTGGCCGGCCGCGGACGTGGTGTTCGCCACCCCCGAGGAGGCGGCCACCGACTTCGTGTCCACCGTGCTGGGGGTCACCCCGACGCTGGGCGAGTTCGCAGCAGGCGACAGCCGCAGCGGCGAGATCGAGCTGCGGTCCCCCGGTGAGGGTGACGAGGGCCGGCAGGTTCCCCGTGGCGTCCTCCTCCTGCGCCAGCTGGGCCCTGCCGACGGGTGGTTCGTCATCGGCGTGGCCAACGAGTTCGCACGGGTGACCGCCCCCGAGACCCACGCCACCGTTCCGGCGGCCCCCCTCACCGTCGAGGGCATCGGCCGAGGCTTCGAGGGCACCGTCGTCGTGACGGCCTACGTGCCGGGCGACCCCACCCCGATCGACCAGGCGATCGCCGCGGGGGGCGCCTTCGCCGACCCCGAGGCCTTCACCGTCGAGCTCGACCTGTCCGGCCTGCCAGCGGGGACCCAGGTCGCGCTGCTGCTGCAGGGCGGGACGGGGCTGGAGACCGACCCGGGCGAGACAGGTGCCATCCCCGTCGTCGTCGGCTGAACCACCAGCGAACGGTCAGGGTCGGCCGCCGGCCCAGCGGGACAGGCGCTCCTCGATCGCTCGGACGCACTCGGCCCCGTGCGACAGCGGCAGCTCGTGGCCGGCGCCGTCCACCTCGACCAGCTCCACGGTCGGATGGGTGGCCAGGCCGGCGGCGCGGGCGGGCACCTGGATCGGGTCGTCGCTGCCGTTCATCAGCAGCACCGGCACGCCGGTGTCGACCAGGCTGTCCATGGCGGTCCGCCAGCCGCTGTCCAGCACCAACGACTGGAGGCTGCCCCGGTAGGCCGGCCAGGTGTGCAGGACCCCGTCGGCGGCGATCGGCCACGGCCACCGCGGCGC
Organism: Euzebya rosea; assembly: GCF_003073135.1. Taxonomy (NCBI): domain Bacteria; kingdom Bacillati; phylum Actinomycetota; class Nitriliruptoria; order Euzebyales; family Euzebyaceae; genus Euzebya; species Euzebya rosea. The sequence continues at coordinate 81,920 of NZ_PGDQ01000008.1, read as the reverse complement.
GAGCAGGGGCCACAGCGCACGGGCGGTCGAGCGGTGCGTGCACATCCAGGTGCAGACACGTTCGGCCAGGTCGCCGGTGGCCAGCAGGCCCGCCAGGTGGTCGGTCCGGGCGATGCGGTGCAGCCCCTCCTCCTCGTCGTCGTACAGGGGTGCGGACAGCGCGACGACACCCATCACACCGGGCAGCCGGGTGGCCGCGTGCAGGGCCAGGACCGCCCCCATCGAGTGCCCGACGAGCACCAACGGGCGGCCCAGCACCCCGATCCCGCGCAGCGTCGACGCGAGGGCGTCGAGGTGGTCGTCGCGGGTGTAGCCCTCGACGTCGACGTCCATGGAACGGCCGAACCCCAGCACGTCGGGCACCACGATCGGGAGGTCGTCGAAGGACGCACCGAACGAGCGGCCCGACGCGGTGATCCCGTGCAGGGCCACCACGACCGGACCGTCACCGAGGTCGCCGGCCGTGGCGTGCAGCGGGCCCGTGCCCACCGGTTGGCGCGTCGGGTCGGTCCAGGCCCGCACGGCAGGCGCGGCGGCATGGGCGGCCGCCCACGCCGCTGGCCCTGCCGCGACGACCGCTGCCGCCACCCTCGCCAGCCTCATGTGGCATCCACCGCAGCCAGGACCACCGGGTCGGCGCAGCCACGCGCGAAGGCGTCGAGCCGCCGTCGGATGTCGCGCCCGAGGGCCCAGCGGCCGATCCGGTCGGCGACCGGCGCAAGCCACGCCGGCCTGGTGGCGAAGGTGTACCGCCACGTCGCCACGGTGTGGTCGGGTCGGCCCTCGGCAGGCCGGAACTGCCAGCCGCCGGCGAACCTCTCGAAGAACCACGACCCCTCGACCATCCGCATGCCGACGTTGGTGGGCGGGTTGTAGGAGACGTACTCGCTGGTCATCGCCAGCCCGAGGCGATGGATCGTCCGGGTGCGCACGCCGACCGCGGGCCGCTCGGCCCCGTCGAGGAAGTGCTGGCGACGGATGAACGGATCCCAGCGCAGCCGGGTCTCCCCGGTGGTCTGCGACACGGCGAACGCCACCTCGGGGGTGACGGGGACGACCACACGGGCCTCGACGGACGGCATGGCTGCACCGTAGCCGCCGGTGGTCGCCGAAGTGGCGCGTGTCGCTGCGCTACACCTCGGGGCATGCAGCGTCGTTTCGTCCAGGTCGATGTGTTCTCCGCCGTGCCGTTCGCCGGCAACCCCGTCGCGGTCGTGCTCGACGCCGAGGGCCTGACGACGGAGGAGATGCAGGCGATCACCCGCTGGACCAACCTGTCGGAGGCCACGTTCCTGCTGCCGCCGACCACCCCCGAGGCGGACTACCGCGTGCGGATCTTCACCCAGAGCCGAGAGCTGCCGTTCGCGGGACATCCCACGCTCGGGTCCTGCCACGCGTGGCTGGACGCCGGGGGCCGCCCGGCCGGTGACGACGTGGTCCAGGAGTGCGGCGCCGGGCTGGTGCGCCTCCGTCGTGACGGCGAACGCCTGGCCTTCGCGGCACCACCGACCACACGGTCGGGCTCGGTGTCGGAGGAGGACCTGGCGTACGTGTGCGACGTCCTCTGCCTGGATCCATCCGAGGTCGTCGACGCCGCCTGGACCGACAACGGCCCCGGCTGGGTGACGGTCCTGCTGGCCTCGTCGGAGGCCGTGCTGGCCGTGCGTCCTCGCGTCGCCCTGGACCGGGAGACCGACATCGGGCTGGCCGGCTTCCACCCGTCCGGCGGTGAGGTGGCGCTGGAGATCCGCGGCCTGTTCACCGACGACCAGCACGTGCTCCGGGAGGATCCGGTGACCGGCTCGCTGAACGCCGCGGTGGCGCAGTGGCTGATCGCGAGCGGTCGGGCCGAGGCGCCGTGGGTCGCTGCCCAGGGTGCCGTGCTCGGCCGGGCCGGCCGGGTTCACGTCTCGCAGGACGCCGACGGCCAGGTCTGGGTCGGGGGCGCGTCGACCACCGTCGTGACCGGCACGATCCGGGCCTGACGCGTGGGGACCGGGTCCGCGGCCCGACCAGGATGAGCAGTTCGGCCGGGGGACCGGTCGAGCTGCACCGCACCGGCAACCGTTTGTGCAGGTTCGCCGGCTCGCTGGCCGAGCTGCACGAGGTCGACCGGGGCCGGGTCGACCGCTGGCCGAGCTGCACGAGGTCGACCGGTCGTCGGCGGAGGGGTCAGCCGGTCGTCGGGGCCACGCCGTCGGCCAGGGCGACGAGGTCGGTGAGCGGGCGCAGGGCCGGCCACACCTCCGCCGGCGTCGTGTGCAGGTCGTACAACGAGCCGCCGATCACGCCCGCCTCCAGCACCGCCTGGGTGAAGGCACCCGCGTGGGGCAGGTCGCTGGCGATCCCACCGGCGAGGTGCACGGGCACGTTGTCGTTGCCGGTCAGCTGGCGAAGGCGGGTCACGTTGTCGCGGTTCCAGCCCACCGTGACGTCCCAGCCGGTGCCGCGGAAGCTGGAGTAGGACATGGGGATGATCACGTCGACCAACCCGGCGACCTCGGGCCAGGGGAAGGCCGGCCACAGGCGGGTGTTCAGCTCCAGCTGCAACGGCGGGTAGGGGATGGCGGCCAGCGGCACCTCGGGGTTCTGGGTGCGGATCGCGGTCAGCAGCTCGAGCAGCCGGCGGTTGCGTTCGGCGACGTCGGCCACCGCGGTGACCTCGATGTCGATGCCGAGGGCGTCGGGCCGGTCACCGCGAGGCGTGGTGAACATGGCGGCGTCGTGGGCCCGGACGTGGTCGGCGTGCACGTCGACCAACGACGGCAGCGTCCACACCATGACCTGCAGGCCGTGGTCGTGGGCGACCTCGATCAGTCGGGCCAGCCGCTCGGGCTCCCCCACCCCCTCGGTACGGGTGAACGACGCCTGGGCGAAGATCGTCTGCACGCCCCCGGCCACGGCGATGGCCACCTGCTCCTCGGGCTGCAGGGACTGGTCGTAGAGGTCGATCCATGTCCCCAGCCCGCGGAACGCCGCGAGGCGGTCCTCTCCGGTCGCCAGCGTGACGGCCGATGCGGGCACGGGGTCGTCGTCGGCCACCGCAGGCGCCATGGGATCGGGCGGCAGGTCGGCTGCGACGAGCGTGGACGGGTCGACGAGGGGGCCGACCGCCTTGGCGACGTGCGAGGCCCAGTACGGGCGCGTCGGGTCGACCGGCGGGCCGGTCTCGACCGGTCGTCGGGTGGTCTGGGGGCGTGGCATGGCTCCGCGTGCATCCGGCTGCTTGGGACCCACGGCGGGGCTGAGCAGGACCAGGACGAGCAGGGGCAGGAGCAGCGTTCGCAGGGCACGTGTTCCGATGCCTTCGATATCGGCACGCGTCGAACCGGTGTGAGTCGCTCGAGCCCACGGAGTCGGTCACCCGCCGGACAGAGCCCGGTCAGGGCGACTGGCGAAACGACCGGAAGGGAATCGAACCCACCGGCGGGGAGATGCGCGCATGCTGGGGGTGTCCACCAGCGTCGGGAAGGGACACCCATGACGAGACGGCCCACCGCCCCGCAGGTGCGGGACCTCGTCGCGGACTGGCTGCATCGACAGGTCATCGACGAGGTGACCGCCGACCGCCTGCGTGCGGACCTGGCCGAGCGCACCGACCTCGAGGCGGACGACTCACTCGACTCCGGGTTCGTCGGCGGGGCCGTCGCCGCCCTGGTGGAGGTCGCGGGGTACCTCGGGGCGGGGCTCACTGTCGGCGCGATCGCCATCCTCATCGACGTCGAGCGCTGGGCCGCGGGGCCGCTCGCCGCGTTGCTGGTGGTCATCACCGTCGCCACGACCGCCGCGATGTGGGGGCTGACCGGGCAGCCGTTGGACGGGGCCCGTGGCCGTCTGGCGGGGGTGCTGACCGCCGCGGGTGCGCTGGCCGGCGCCGGCGTGGTCGAGGTGCTGCTCGGCGACATCGGGTCGTGCCCCACCGGAGTCGACTGCGCCGACCCCTGGGTGCATCGACGTCTGGCGGTCTCGGCGGCGGTCGCCCTCGTGGTGGCCGCCGTCGGCTTCGCCCGCAACCGGCGGGCGCTGCCCCACCTGGTCCTCGGCATCAGCACGGTCGCCCTGCTGTTCGGCATCGCCGAGGCGATCCACCGGCAGACCTACGGCCAGCCCATGGAGCGGACCACCGGCATCCTGCTCGCGGTCGTCGCGGCCGCGTGGGTGGCCGGCGCCGACGCCGACGTCATGCGACCCCGCTGGCTCGGCGTGCTCGGTGGGGCGGCAGTGCTCGCTGGCGGGTTGCTGAGCGGCGTGGGCAACGATGCCGGACCGCTGGTCGTGGCCGTCGTGGCCCTGGCGCTGCTCGGCCTGGCGCCACTCCGGGACGACATCTGGCTCGGCGTCGCCGGCGGGGTCGGCGCGATGGCCTTCGTCCCCGCCACCCTCATCGAGACGTTCGGGCTGGACAGCCGGACTGCCGCGGCCATCGTCCTGCCCCTCGGGGCCGTCCTGCTCGTGCTGGCGGTCCGGCGCCTGCGCCGCCAGCCCGCCGAGGGGTCGCACACGCCCCCGGAGGGGCAGAGCACACGCCCGGGGTCAGCCCGCGAGGATGGCGGTGACGGCCGGTGAGGCGAAGAACGGCTCCAGGCGGGTCCGGATGGCCTGTTCGAGCCAGCCGTCCTCGTGCGCGGCGGCCACGAGGGGCGGCACGATCGCGATCGCGTCGGCGACCAGGTCGTCCCGGCTGATCTCCAGCTCCTCCAGGAGCGTGGCGATGGGGTACTCGCCGTAGATGTCGAAGAACATGGTGATCCATGCCTCGGCGAAGGCCAGCGCCGGTTCGCTCGGACCCGCGGCGATGACGATGTCCTGCAGGACCCCGGCGAGCGTACGGATGTCGTCGCGGCCGACCTGTCCCTCCGCGTCGCCGACGCCGTCGAAGGCGTCGCCGGCATGGGCGTCCCAGACCTCCAGGACCGCATCACGCATCATCGGGTCGTTCAGGGTGTCCATGACGACCTTGTTGAGGCGTCGGACGGCGAACGCGGCGCCCTTGCCGGCCGTGTCACCGAGCAGCGACTGGACCTGCTTGTCGGCCACCCCGACGACCTTGGTCGCGGCGTTGGTGCCGAACGACACCAGCGAACCGACCCCGGGGATCTTCTGCGCCATCGACCGGTTGGCCTCCAGGACGTCGACCACGAGCTTGGTCACGAAGCCCGAGGCGAGGGTGCCCATGCGCGGCGAGTCGGCCATGCGGTCCAGCGCCTGGCCCACCAGCGGTCGCAACGGCATCAGCGCGTCGACCAGCGCCTCGACCTGCTCGCGATCGACGACGTCGGCCGGGGCAACGCGGGCGGTGGGTCCCTCGTGGAGCTGGTCGGCGGTGGCCTGCACCATCGTGGTGGCGGTGGTGCTGGCGGGGACGGTGCCCATGACCCGGTGCACGACTCGGGTGACGTCAATCGGGTCGACCGCGGCGTCCAGCCTGATCCGGCCGGCCACGGCGAGCAGGTCGTCGACGTCGCGCTCGAGCAGCTCGGGCAGCCGTGGCCCCGTCAGCTGCTCGAGGATCCAGGCAACCTGGGCGTCGAGCAGCTGGTCGGCGAGTGATGCGGTGGAGGTCATGCCTGCAGCGTAGGCACCAACCGCCGACGGGGGTACCCGGCCGGTCCGCCCTCCCGGGCCGGGCCGGCGACGATCAGGAGGAGACGGTCAGAAGGCCTGCGGGCCGAAGCGGGTGACCGCGACCACGAGGGCGAGGCCACCGAGGACGGCGTTGACCACGACCGACGGCACGTACTCCTTGCGGCGGATGTGCACGACGATGGCGCCGAGCATCGTCACGACCAGGCCGGTCGCGGCGATCGGGGTGAGGGTCGGCAGGACGTCGATGGCTGGGGGAAGGATCAGGCCGATGCCACCCAGCACCTCGAGGATGCCGATGGTGCGGACCTGTCCGGCCGACACGTCGTCGACCCAGCCCATGGACTCACCGGCGGATGCCTTGAGCTCGTCGGGTGTCTTGGTGGCCTTCATCGCACCAGCGGCGAGGAAGACGAGTCCGAGGACGATCTGGATGGTCCAGAGTGCAGCGTTCATTTCTTGGGCTCCGTTTCGAGGCTTCGACGTTCACGTGAACGTTCAACTAAACGACACGGTACCCAAGGAGATTGAACATTCAAGTGTTTTCTTCGGCACACTGTGGTGCATGACGGATACGCGATGGTTGTCCCCCGATGAGCTGCAGGCCTGGCGCTGGCTCTCCGCGCTGCTGCTGGTCCTGCCCGGGCAGCTCGAGGACACGCTTCGGCCCCACGGCCTGTCCTTCTTCGAGTACTCGATCATGGCCGGTCTGTCGTCGTCGCCGGACCGGACCCGGCCGATGAGCGAGCTGGCGCAGGTGGCCAACGGGTCGTTGTCGCGGTTGTCACATGCGGCTCGGCGGCTGGAGTCCCGCGGGTGGCTCCAGCGCTGCCGCTCGACCGAGGACGGCCGGGTCACCCTCGCCACGCTCACCGACGAGGGTCAGCGGCACCTCGTGGCAGCTGCGCCGGACCACGTCGAGTCGGTCCGCCAGGCGGTGTTCGATGTGCTCGAGCCCGGTCAGGTCCAGCAGATGCGGGACATCGCATCCGCGATCGTCGACAACGTCGTGCCCGGTGTCGGGGCTGCGTGGGGCGAGGCGTGATCGTCTGGGCCCGGACGCAGCAACGCCCCGGCGGACCGGGGCGTTGAGGTGATCGTGGTGGTCAGGGGCGGGGTCGAACCGCCGACCTTCCGAGTTTCAGTCGGACGCTCGTACCAACTGAGCTACCTGACCTTGATGTACTTGTGTGTACCGAGCGGACCTGACGGGATTTGAACCCGCGGCCTTCACCTTGACAGGGTGACGAGCACTCCTAGCTGCTCCACAGGTCCTCGTGTTGAGGATGTCCTCGGTTCTGGCGTATTCAGTTCTTCGAGCATTCCACGAGAGCCGTGCGGGGCTCGAACCCGCTCCGCCGGATTAAAAGTCCGGAGCTCTACCCGTTGAGCTAACGGCCCGTCGGCAGGTTACCTGCGTCGTGGCCCGTTGGCTCCACCGAGAAGTTCAACCGGACGGCGGAGCGGAGAGTGTAGCGCCTCATCCGGGGTCTGCGCCAAATCGATTTCCTCGGCCTACCCTCGGACGCGTTGACCGACTTCGAGATCCACCGCCACCTCGACGCCCACGCGCTCGCCGACATCCGTGCGCTCGTGGACACGACCACCCGCATCGAGGGCCACGCGCCCATCGGTGAGCACAAGATGGCCCACCTGTCCGTGGGTGCCGCGGACTGGGACGGCATCCTCGCCTACGCCCACTCCGGCGAGCTGATCGGCTACGTCCACCTGCGCTGGAACCCCGGGCCCGACGACCCCCGCCTGGCCGTGGAGATGGTCGTCCATCCCGCGCACCAGGACGAGGGCGTGCAGGCCGCGCTGCTGGAGTCCACCCGTCGGCTGGTCGCCCGCGCCGGTGGCGGACGGATGTTCCTGTGGGTGCACCGCGTGGAGACGCCGCAGGACACCCTCGCCCACGAGATGGGCTTCGCGATCCAGCGGGAGCTGGCCTACATGGTCCGCGGCACCGACGGGATCCCCGAGCCCGAGCCGTTGCCCGAAGGCGTGACGCTCCGCACCTACCGTCCGGGCGAGGACGACGAGGCGTTCCTGGAGGTCAACAACGCCGCGTTCGTCGGTCACCCCGAGAACGGGGCCTGGACCGCCGAGGACCTGGCCGAGCGACGTCGCCTGGACTGGTTCGACCCCGACGGCCTGTTCATGGCCTTCCGCGGGGACGAGCCGCTCGGCTTCCACTGGACCAAGTGGCACGAGCACGAACCCAACGGCGGCAAGCCCGCACACGGTCCGGAGGGGGAGGTCTACGTGCTGGCCGTCCACCCGCGCGCCCAGGGCATGGGCCTCGGTCGGATCCTGCTGCGCCAGGGCATGCGCCACCTGGCCACTCGCTCGGACCACCTCGTCCTCTACGTCGACTGCGCCAGCGCCGGCCCCGTCGCCCTCTACACCTCCGAGGGCTTCGAGACGCGCTACCGCGAGGTCTGCTTCAGCGACGACATCCCGCCGGCGAAGGCGACGTCGAGGGCCCTGCTCCGTCCCGCCTGAGGTGCCCGACCCCTAGTTGTCGGGGGTCCAGGGGGTGCGGGGGGCGTCCCACCAGCGCTGGGCCAGCGCCCGGCGATGGCGCACGTGCAGCTCGTCGGCGGCCTCGGGGTCGTCGGTCAGGTCGATCAGGCCGCCGACCAGCGTGGTCAGCTCCTCGATCGCGACGCCGGACGCGGCGACGATGACGTGGCCGTCCTCGCTGGTCCGGTGTGCCAGGCGCACCGGACGGGATCCGACGCCGCACCTGCCGAACGTCCAGCCGTCGTCGGTCGCCTCGTCCCACTGCATCTCCGTTTCCAGCGCCGCCATCAGCGACGCGGGCGCGACGCCGGCGTTGGTCCTGCGGAGCTGCGCGAACAGCAGAGGGGTGGCCATGCGCTCGGCCATCCAGTCGACGTCGACGTCGGGACGGACCCCGGCGACCACGACGGCCCGGTCGCCGACCGTGCGATAGGTCAGGCGGACCGCGGAGAGCGTGTCCTCCTCCACCTCCACCGACAGGTCGGTCGGCGCCCACCGACGGGGCCCGGGGGGCAGCGATGCCCAGGGGAAATCGAGGTGAGGCATCACGCGATCGACGTCGATCACGCCATCCTCGGCTTCGAGCTGCTGTTCGAGGTCCACGGCGGTGGCGGTCATTCTGGTCGAGCTTCCGGCAGGGGATATTCGAGCATGCCGACGGCCCGGCGTCGACCCGTCGTCCCGATCAGGTATCGGCAGAACCCTGCGCAGCTTGAGGATCAAGCTTGTAGCCCACCCCGCGGACGGTCCCGATCATCATGTCGTAGTCGTGGCCGAGCTTGGCGCGGAGCCGGCGGACGTGGACGTCGACGGTCCGGGTGCCCCCGAAGTAGTCGTAGCCCCACACCTCCGCCAGCAGCTGCGAGCGGGTGAACACGCGCCCGGGGTTCGCCGCCAGGTAGCTGAGCAGCTCGAACTCCCGGAACGTCAGGTCGACGGGTTCGCCGCGCAACCGCACGACGTAGGTGTTCTCGTCGATGGTCAGGTCCCCGACGCGCGAAACGTTGCCACCGGTCGCCGACTCGCGCTCCGCCAGCAACCGGATACGCGTCTCCAGCTCCGCCGGGCCGGCCTTGGGAAGGATGATGTCGTCGAACCCCCACGTCGGCTTGAGGGCCGCCAACCCGCCCTCGCCCACCACGACGAGGATCGGCCGCTGCACCTCGCTGGTCGCGGCGGCACGGCAGGTCTGGGAGGCTCCCGCCAGGTTGGAGGTGGCGTCTACGACGATGACCTCGCAGTCGGGTGCGGCGCTCAGCGAGTCGGGTTCCAGCGTGGCCGCGACGAGCGTGTGGTCAAGGAACTCCAGGGCAGGCAGGAGCTCGGTCGGACGCCCCGTCCCACCGATCAGCACCAGCAGCTGCATGGCCGTCCTTCTCCTCTTGTCCTCGTTCCGACAGCGGGCAACGCTAGCAAAATCGAGCAGCGACTAGGATTCGACGCCATGGACACCCCTGTGGTCACGGTCAGGCTGTTCGCCGCGCTGCGCGATGCCGCGGGCACCGGTGAGGTGGCCGTGGACGCGCCCACGACGCTGCCGGCGTTGCTGGACGAGCTGTCGCAGCGGTTCGGCCAACGCTTCGCCGATCGCCTGCGTGTCGCGGCGGTCATGGTCGACGGCACGCCGACCGACCCGGAATCCGAGCGCACCGTCACCGCAGGTGCCGAGGTTGCGTTGCTGCCACCATTCGCCGGAGGGTAGCCGTGCCGGCCATTGCAGGGTTGGGCCCCGCCGCGACGGGGCTGGCGATGTCGGGACTCGCCGTCCTCGGCCTGGCGACGGTGGAGCTGCTCGCACGGGCCGCCGTCCGTGCCCGGACGGCCGCCCTGATCGCCGACGTGCTGGCCCCCAGCGACGACCTCGTGGTGACCGTGCCGGTCCTGCCGCTCCTGCCCAGCCTGCTGCGGCGCCGGGTGCCCATCGTCCTGGCCCGCTGCGACCGCGCGATACTCCCGGGTGTCGAGATGGAGGAGGTCCGGCTGTCGTTCGTCGGCCTGGTGATCGGGGTCCGCCTGGATGTCGTCGCCGGTACCGGGCTGCTCGTCGCGCGCGTGCCGGCGGCGGAGGTGCTGCGCCGGGCCGGCGTCCGCGGGTCGTTGGAGATCGGCGACGGCGCGGTGACGGTTCGCTGGCCGCGCACGGGCTTCGCGGGGATGCCCCGCGTCGGCGTGCGCCTGCGTCCCACGCTCGCCGGGGACCGCATCCGCCTGCTCCCGACCCCGCTGTCGATGTCCCTGCCGCCCCTGCCGGCCGGGACGACCCTCGTGACCGTCGAGGCCGGGGACAACGCGCTCGTGGTCACCGCACGGCTTGAGTTGCCAACGTTGCTCAACACGCGCTGACCGGTTAAGTACTGTTTCCACTGTCCGCGCCGGGGGTCGAGTGGGTACAACAGGGCCATGTCCGGAACGGTCAGCGTCACCCGAGCCCTCGGCTCCTCGACCCGCGCAGGGATCTACGACCACCTGCGCCAGGTCGACGGCGCCCTGACGGTCCGGGACGTCGCCGACACCTTCGACCTGCACCCCAACGTCGCCAGGACCCACCTGGGACTGCTCGCCGAGGCCGGCCTCCTGACCGTCGGGCAGCGCAAGCACCCCGGCGGTGGCCGTCCCGCCCGCGTCTACCGGGCCCGCCCCGAGGTCGAGGACGACCACGCGGTCCTCGACAGCGCCGCGCAGCCCGCCGGCGGTGCCGCCGCCGCGCTGATGGTGCGCCTGCTCGTCACGTTGCTGGACCGCCCCGGCGGCCCGCCGCTGGTCGCCAGGGCCCTGGAGGCATCTCGCGACGAGGGCCGTCGGCTGGTCAGCGCGCTGCCGGGCGAACCACCCACGTCCCGCGCGATGACCGACGCCGCCCAGCGCGCCGTCCGGGCCATCCGCGCCTACGCCCCCGACGCCCGCGTCGACCGTGCGGGCAGCGACTGGGCGGAGGTCAGCGGCCTGTCGCCGGCTGTCGCCCTGGTCGAGCGACTCGACCCGGCGCTCGCCGAGGCCCTCGAGCGTGGCCTGCTGGCCGGCGCCACCGAGGGGTCGGGCGTCATGGTCGACCTGGCCGAGACCTCCGGCGGGGCCCACCACGGTCGTGTGTGGCGCATGCGGGCCACGGGTGGTCGCGCCCCCCGCTCAACGATCACCCCGGCCGCCACCCTCGACGCCCGTGGCCAGGCGCGCGACAGCGGCGTCGTCGAGGCCATGCGTGCCATGACCGACCTCCACGCAGGTGACGTCCTGGAGGTCCTCGCAGAGGGGCCGGGCTCGCCGGCCTCCTTCGCGCGCTGGGCGGACCGTGCCGGCCACTCCCTGCTCGCCGTCGAACGCGCACAGGATGCCGGCGGCCGCCCCGCCATCCGCCTGCTGATCGAGAAGGCCTGACATGCGGACCACCGTCCTGCTGTCCGCCGGCGACTGCTGGCCGCTCCACCTGTCCGCGCTGCTCAGCCAGAAGGGCGAGGAGGTGACCGTCGTCCTGCTGGACCGCGGCGCCGACCTGGCACGCCCTGCCCACCCCTCCAACGACCGCGTCGCGACGTCGCTCGCGGCCGGAGCCGCCGTGCTGGTCGACGTCGATGCGCTTCGTCGACGGGGCATCCCCGCCACGGCGGTGGCCGACGGCATCAAGCCCACCGACATCCCCGCGGTCGGCGACCTGCTGGTCGACGGGACCGACAAGGCGGTGTGGTTGTGATCGCCTCCGCCGCGCTGGTCCTCAACGCCGGCAGCGCCACCGAGCAGACGATCACGGCGCTCGGGCTGGTCGAACGACTCGTCGAACGTGGCGTCACGGTTCGGGTGTTCGCCCACGACGAGGCTGCCGTGCTGTCCGCCGGCACCCACCCCGTCGCGAAGGCCGTCGAGGGCCTGATCCGCAAGGGCGTCCTCGGCGGGCCGCTGCAGTGGATCGTGGAGACCGACGCCAGCGTGGCCCTGGGGGTCGACGGCCGGCAGGCCACTGGCGTCATCGAGGGCGACCACGCCGAGCTGTGGGGTGTCGTCCGCGACGCCGACCTCGTCCTCTCCGTCGGCGTGGGGAGCTGAGCGCACCATGCCCCGTCGACTCGTCAGCCTGATCCGGCACGCCCCCGGCGCCCCCCGTGGTGCCGAGCCGTCCCTGGAGGCCAACGCCTACGCCGTCACCCAGGACGTCGACCTGGTCGTCGTCCTGCTCGAGGACGCCGTGCGCCTGGCCGTCGCCGAGGGCGAGACACCCCCGCGCCGGATCGGCGACGCCCCGTTCCCCCCAGCAGCCGCCGCACACGACCTGCGCGCGCTGCTGGAGAGCGGGATCCGCGTCGTCGCACACCAGCCGGCCATGGCCCGTCAGGGCATCGGTCCCGAGGACCTGCTGCGCGGCATCGACGTCGTCGGTGACGACGACGTGGCACAGGCCATCGCCAACGCCGAGGGGGTCCTCACGTGGTGACCGACACGCTGATCCCGGCGCTGTCGGACATCGATGTCGAGGAGGCTGCCCGCGAGCTCGAGGGCGCCCCAGCCATCGACATCCTCCGCTGGGCCAGGGCCTGCATCCCCCGGTTCGCCGTCACGTCCAGCTTCGGTGCGGACGCCGCCACGTTGCTGAGCCTCGTCGCCGAGGTCGACCCCGACCTGCCCGTCCTGTTCCTCGACACCGGCTTCCACTTCGCCGAGAGCCTCGCCTACCGCCACCTGCTGGCCAACCGGCTGGGACTGCGCAACGTGATCGACGTGCACCCCGAGCTGACCGTGGCGCAGCAGGCCGACCGGTACGGCCCCGCCATGTACCTGCGTGACCCCGACGTCTGCTGCGCGCTGCGCAAGGTGGCCCCGCTGGACGAGGTGCTGCAGGGCTACGACGGCTGGGCCACCGGCGTGCGGCGGTCCCAGACCCCCGACCGGGCGACCACGCCGGTGGTCGCCACCGCGGACAAGGGCGGCCGCACGCTGCTGAAGGTGGCCCCGTTGGCGGCCTGGACGGCAGCAGACGTCGCCGGCCACCGCCGCCTGCACGACCTGCCGCCCCACCCGATGGCCGACCGCGGCTTCGGCTCGATCGGCTGCGCCCCCTGCACCCGCCCGACCGCACCGGGCGAGGACGACCGCGCCGGCCGCTGGGCCGGCCGCAGCAAGACCGAGTGCGGCATCCACCTGGAATCCACCCCGCGCGTCTGACCGCGCGTCCCCTCCCCTCGCAGTCGAGGTGACCGACATGCCACAGCCAACCTCTCCCACACCGCTGATGATCGACGTCCGCGGACCACGCTTCTCCGCCGCGCTGACCTTCGTGGTCCTCGCGACGGCCTACCTGACCCAGTCGGCAGCCGTGCTGGCCGTGCAGGTCGTCGTGTTCGCCGTCGCGGCGATCGCCGGGCTGCGCTGGTCGCCGTACGGCAACGTCTTCCGGTTCGTGAAGCGACGCTTCGACCTGGGCCCGCCACCGGAGACCGAGCCCGAGGCGGGACCGCGGTTCAGCCAGGTGATGGGCCTGATCTTCAGCGGCGCTGGGCTGGCTGCCGTCCTCGTGGGTGCCTCGACCCTCGGCTGGGGCCTGGTCCTCGTCGTGGTCGCCCTGTCGGGCCTGCTGGCCGCGACCGGCATCTGCGTCGGCTGCGAGATGTACGCCGTCGGGCAGCGCCTGCGCGGAGGTACCGCCTGATGGATCGCGTCCTCGTCCTGCTGATCGTGATCGGGGCCACCGCGGTGTTCAGCGCGTGGTGGAAGGCCCGTGACGGTCGTGTGCGTGGTACCGCGGACCGCCCCCACCCCGACCACGACCGGCCCGACCCGGTCGCGGGATCGTCCACCTCGCGGTGGTCCACCCTGCCGGTCGAGGCCGCTGACCTGGCCGTCGCCGTCACCCCGTCGACGCCGCTGGTGTTCGTGGAGTTCACCGCCCCGAACTGCCGCCCCTGCGTGGCCACCCGCGAGGTGCTCGAGCGGGCCGTCGCCGGCCGGGACGACGTCGGCATCGTGGCCCTCGACGTCGCCGAGGCGCTGGACCTCGCCCGGTCCCACCGGGTGATGCGCGCCCCGACGACCCTGTTGATCACCGACGAGGGGCATCTGCTGGGTCGCGTCAGCGGCGTCCCCCGCGAGGACGAGCTGCTGGCCCTGCTGGGCTCCACGGCCCCCCAGCCGGCCTGACCGGTCGTCGCGAACGCGCGTGTCGGGTTCCTGCGACGGGCGGCCCGTTACCCGACACGCGGTCAGTAGACCAGCGCCGTGGCGTCCGGCCGGGTGGCGAGCTCGACGAACAGGGCCGAGCCGCCCATCGCGGTGCCCTCGCGGAAGCTCGACGGCTCCAGCCCCCGACGGGCCGCGCACGGCGTGCAGACCGTGACCGAGCCAGCGGCGTAGACGGCGTCCAGCAGCTCCTCGACTCCTGCGGCGTGCTCGACCTCGATGGCGCGGCCGATCCCCGGCAGTGCCAGCCGCACCCCCTCCATGGCGAGGAAGAGGTGTACGTCGGCCCCGCCGGCCACGCCCGCGGCGGCGACGTTGCAGGCCAGGTTGGCCCGCTCGGGATCGTCGGCGGCGTGGGTGGCCTTCACCACCAGCAGGCGAGACAGGGCGGCCCGATCTGACGGGGTGGGGTCGGACGGGGTGGGGTCGGACACGAGGGCTCCTGGGAAGGGAGGGGACGGCCGCCAGTGTGGCTCAGCCGTGGGCCGCGGCGTCGTCGGCGACCACGATCACCCGAGGCCCTCGGCGGATCAGGCCGGCCGGGATCGACGGGTCCCCGTCCATCAGCTGTCGCAGCGCCACGTGCTTGTCGGCCCCGACGACCTGCCAGACGAGCACGCCGATGCGGTTGATCGCCTCGGCCGTGAGGGTCAGGCGGACCGCCCCCTGATAGGGGCCGGCCAACGCCACGTCGACGCCGGTGACGTCCAGCACGGGGTCACCCGGGATCAACGAGGCCGTGTGGCCGTCGGTCCCGATCCCCAGCTGGGCCACGTCCACGACCTCGGGGACCGGGTAGTCGTCCCCCTCGAGCGGCATCGGGTGTCCCACCGCACCGGTCGGGACGACCAGCGTGTCGCGGATCGCCAGCCAGTTGCGTGCCGGATCGTCCGCACCGACCTGTCGCTCGTCGACCTGCAGGACGTGCACGGCCTCCCACGGCACTGCGTCGACGGCGGCCATCAGCGGGTACATCGCCTTGGGTGTTCCGCCGCCGGACAGGGCGACCGCCCTGGGCGAGGTCCGGCCGGCCGGCAACGGCTGCGCCAGGACGTCGGTGATCAGCTCGGCGGTGCGGGCGGCGACGGCTGCCTCGTCGGGGAGGACCTCGAGGGTCGGGGTGTCGGCCATCAGTGCTCGTGGTCCTCCGGCAGGTGCCAGGTGCGTGGGGCGATCAGGTCGGTTGCGGCCTCGGGCCCCCACGACCCCCGGGCGTACGGCAGCGCACGCGGCGGACGGTCGAGGATCGGCTTGACGAGCTCCCACGTTCGGCCGATGCCGTCGGCCCGGGTGAACAGCGTGCGGTCGCCGAGCAACGCGTCGTGCAGCAGCCGCTCGTAGGCGTCCAGCTGCACCCCGCCCGTCGCCCCGAAGTCCTGCTCGTAGCTGAAGCGCATCGACGCCTCACCCAGGCGCAGCCGGGGGCCCGGACGCTTGGCGAGGAAGGAGATGGTCACCCCTTGGTCGCCGGCCATGTCGAGGGTCAGGTGGTCGTGGGCGTCGGGCCGCAGGCCATGGGCGGCGAACATCTGCCGGGGCGGCCGCTTGAACGCCAACGTCATGGTCTGCCGCTTCTCCGCCATCGCCTTGCCGGTGCGCAGGTAGATCGGCACGCCGGCCCAGCGCCAGTTGTCGATCTCGATGCGAGCGGCGACGAACGTCTCGGTCGTGGAGTCCGCCGCGACCCCCTCGGCGTCGGTGTAGCCCTCGTACTGGCCGAAGACGACGTCCTCGCATCGAAGGGTCGACATCGACTCGAAGACCTTGCGCTTCTCGTCCATCAAGGGCGAGGGGTCCAGCGACACGGGTGGTTCGAGGGCGATGATCGACAGGACCTGGAACAGGTGGGTGACGACCATGTCGCGCAGCGCACCGGTCGACTCGTAGAACGACGCACGGCTGCCGATGTCGATCGACTCGGGCGAGTCGATCTGGATGTGGTCGATGTGCTGGCGGTTCCAGACCGGTTCGAACATGCCGTTGGCGAACCGCAGGGCCAGGACGTTCTGCAGCGTTTCCTTCCCGAGGAAGTGGTCGATCCGGTAGATCTGCTCCTCGGTCAGCACCGAGCGGACGGTGTCGTCGAGCTCGGCGAAGGACTCCGCGTCGGTCCCGAACGGCTTCTCGAACACCACACGGGCTCGCTCGTGCAGCCCCGCCGCGCCGAGTCCCTCCGTGATCGGGCCGAACGCCGACGGCGGGACCGCCAGGTAGAACAGCCGGGTGGGCTCGCCACCCATCTCCTGCTCGGCCTCGGCGACGGCGTCGGCGATGCGCGAGGGGTCATCGGCGTCGAACCCGCCCCCGCGGTAGCGCAGGTGGCTGGCGAACTCGGTGAACGTGTCCTCGTCGTCGGCGGTCACCTCGCGGTCGAACTCCGCCAGTGCGTCGCGGGCGAACTCGCCGTAGGCCTCGTCGGCCATGTCGGAGCGTGACGCCCCGATCAGCACCCACCTCTCGGGCATCAGCCCGGCACGATGGAGGTCCCACAGCGACGGGATGAGCTTGCGGCGTGCGAGGTCGCCGTTGCCGCCGAACAGGACGATGACCGCATCCGGCGGCGTCAGGTCGCGATCACCCATCAGCCGGGCCCTCCGAGGGTCCCGCCGCCTTCACGGCATGCCCGCCGAACTGGTTGCGCAGCGCCGCCAGCAGCCGTTGGCCGAAGGCGTTGTCCTCACGGCTGGCGAAGCGGTTGAACAGCGCGGCGGCGATGGTCGGGGCGGGGACGGCAAGGTCGACGGCGGTCTGCACCGTCCAGCGGCCCTCGCCCGAGTCGGGCACCCAGGCGTCGAGCTGCTCCAGCCCGGGATCGGCATCCAGGGCACGGGCGGTCAGGTCCAGCAGCCACGAGCGCACCACCGACCCGTGGCGCCACACCTCGGCCACCTGGTGCAGGTCGATGCCGAAGTCGCCGGCGGCCAGCAGCTCGAACCCCTCGGCGTAGGCCTGCATCATCGCGTACTCGACGCCGTTGTGGATCATCTTGACGTAGTGGCCGGCACCGACCGGGCCGACGTGCGCCCAGCCGTCCGGCGGGGCCAGCGTCTCCAGCGCCGGCGACAGCCGCTCGATCGCCTCGTCGGTCCCGCCGACCATCAGGCAGTACCCCTCATCGAGGCCCCAGATGCCGCCGGAGGTGCCGGCATCGACCATCAACACGCCGTCCTCGGCCAGCGACTCGGCCAGGGCTACGGAGTCGCTGAAGCGCGAGTTGCCCCCGTCGACGACCACGTCCCCGGCATCCATCAAGGTCCCGAGGGTCCGCACGGTCCGTTCGGTGATCTCCCCCGAGGGGACCATCACCCACACGACCCGTGGCGCGGGCATGGCGGCCACCAGCGCCTCGAGGGAGTCCACCCCCGTCGCGCCCGCCTCCGCTGCCGATGCCACCGCCTCGGCGCTGACGTCGTGGGCGACCACGTCGTGGCCCCCGCGCAACAGGCGGACGGTCATGTTGCCGCCCATCTTCCCGAGTCCGACCATCCCGATCTGCATGGCGCGATCCTTGCGCAACTCGGCCGCCGGCGCACTGGATCAACGGTGAGAACGGTCGGGACCCATGGCCCCGGACCGACGGGGACCTTGGTCCCGCGGGACGCGTGCCACAGGGCCTTGGGCGATCTCGGGCAGAAGGCGATTGTTGGTCGTGACATCAGCCACCCCCGAAAGATCGATGACTTGGAGGTCATCATGCTCACCACACGATTCCGCACCCTTGGGTTCGTCCTTGCCGCGTTCGGCATGGCGTTCCTGATCGGCGGCGGCTACGCCTGGACCCAGGTGTCCGCCGGCTACGACAGCCTGGAGGCGTTCAGCGAAGCGCAGAACGTCACGCTGTCCTACAACGAGGACGGTCAGCTGATCGACCGCGGCGAGACCGCAGGCGCCGAGGCGATCATGACCCTCCTGACCGAGGACTGGGGTTACCCGGTCGTGGAGGCCGACTTCGACCCGGCCGACCCGCTGGTCAACACCGCCAGCGAGTACATGTTCCAGATGGCGACGGTCGGCTACCACGTCCTGCACGGCACGCAGACGGTCGTCCTGGACGAGGCCGTGGAGTACAACGGCGAGACCTTCGACGCCGGCACCTACGACTTCGAGGTCGACGGTCGCTACTGGACCGGCTTCGACCGCATGCACCCCATCGAGGGGCCTGCACGCGAGATGGCATGGTCCGGCACCGTGCACGGCCTGTTCGGTGAGCTCGGTGTCGGTACCGTCACCGCCTCCACCCTGCAGCTGGGGGCCGGCGTGGCCGCCCTCGTCGCCGGCATCGGCCTGACCCTGCTGGTCGCCGGCCTGGGCCTGGCCTGGGCGGCCGGTGGACGCACCCCGGAGCAGGCCGTCGTCGAGGCCACCCCTGGCCTGACGATCCCCGAACGAGAGCTCGTCACCCGCTGACGACCCTCCCCGAACAGCAGCACCGCCCGGGATCACTCCCGGGCGGTGCCAGTTTTCACTTGTGCATCCAACACTCAGCGGTCTCTGCCGGTGCACCGCAGTGCGCCTCGGCGGGTGTGACCACGTCCCGCAAACCACGTAGCGGGTGATGAGCGTGGATTCGCATCGGCGTCCGTGTGATCGGTTCCGGATGCAAGAAGAACCGAGGACGCCTAGCGGCGCATCACCTCGACGGTCACGCAATGATCACTGGTCATTGTGGTTGGACCACCTCCTTTCAGTCGTGCCGGTGAGTCTAGCTCCGTGCGCACGCGGGGGAAGGGACAACTCGGAACGGACCCGGCCACCTGCGCGACCGTGGCTACCGTGGAGCCATGACCCAGCCCCCCACCGACCTGCTGACCGACATCCCGGCCATCCACCGCAGGCCCGACGGTGTGATCCGCGTCGGCGGTCCCGACCGCATCGGCTACCTGCACTCCTTGCTGAGCCAGGATGTGGAGGGCACCAGACCCGGCGACGTCGCGGAGTTCCTGTACCTCGACGCCAAGGGCGAGCACCTCGCGGCGGGCACGCTCGTCGTGCACGCCGAGCACGTCCTGCTGCTGGTCCCTTCCGACATCGTCGCCGAGATCGCCGACCGGCTGGACCGCTTCCGGTTCATGATGCAGGTCGAGGTCACCGACATGACGGGCGAGTGGTCGCTGGCGAGCCTCCGCGGTCCGGGCGAGGTCGACGCGCCCGGGGCACGCAGCCAGCCGGGCACCGCAGCCCCGCACGGCGAGGGGCTGGTCATCCGTGACCGCGACGGCGGGGTCGACCTGCTGGGACCGACGTCCTGGGTCGACGACCGCGTCGAGGAGCTCGTGGAGGACCGCGGCCTGCCGCTGGCGTCCGCCGAGGACTGGGAGCGTCACCGCATCGCCACGGGTCGTCCCGGCTGGGGCAGCGAGATCACCGCCGGCCGCCGGACCCAGGAGCTGGGGCTGCTGCCGACCCACGTGCACCTGCGCAAGGGCTGCTACCCGGGTCAGGAGTCGATCGCCAAGATCTTCAACCTCGGCCGTCCACGCCGGGCCCTGGCCGTCGTCGAGACCGACCAGGCCCTGGCCGCCGGTGACTCCCTCGGCGAGGGACGCCGTCCGGGTGAGGTGACGAGCGCCGCCGCGACGGGTGACGGACGGACCGTCGCGATGGCGCTGCTGCCGCTGGTCGACGGCGAGCTGCCCGAGACCGTCGAGACCCCCGGCGGGGTCGTGCGCGTCCGTGCGCGCGTCGGCGCCGGCCTCCCCCTCCGCGGCGCCTGAACCCTGCCGGGCTGTCCTCACTTGCCGGGCAGCCGAGTCGCCTCCCTGCGGGCCTCCTCACGAGCTCCGGGGGGTCCTCGGTCGGCTGCTGCCCGGGCTGTCCTCACTTGCCGGGCAGCCGAGTCGCCTCCCTGCGGGCCTCCTCACGAGCTCCGGGGGGTCCTCGGTCGGCTGCTGCCCGGCTCAGGCGCCCTTGCGGTCCGCCTTCACCTCGTACATCGCCTCGTCGGCGCGATGCAGCAGGCCGGACACCGAGTCGCCCGGGCCGGCCTCGGCCACGCCGATCGATGCGCCGACCGACAGCTGCTTGCCGGCCCACGGGATGGGGTCGGCGATGAGGTCCACGAGGCGCTCGGCGAAGGCCTGGGCGTCGACGTTGGGCCGGATGACCAGCACGAACTCGTCACCGCCGTAGCGCGCGACGAGGTCCTCGGTTCGCACGCTGCTGCGCAGGCGGTCGGCGATGGTCGCCAGCACCTGGTCGCCGGCGGCGTGGCCGTGGACGTCGTTGACCTCCTTGAAGCCGTCGAGGTCGACCATCAGCACGTTGGGGAAGCTCTGCCCGGACAGGTGGTACTGCAGCACCTCCAGCAGCTGGAACCGGTTGGCCAGTCCGGTCACCGGGTCGTGGCTGGCCTGGTAGGCCAGGGACCGGCGCTGCTCGTTGAGGCTGCGCATCGCCCGGGTCCGCGCGGTGATGTCGGTGACGACCAGCAGCAGGGCACCCGGCGGTCCGTTCTCGTGGCTGATCGGCAGGCAGTCGACCTGCCAGTGCACCTCGCCCTCGGGTGAGGTCGAGGGCACGCCGGTCACGACGTGGCCGAGCTCGGCCCGTCCCGTGCCGACGACGGCCCGACAGCGTTGCTCGATCTGCCCACCGAGGTGACCCAGCAGCTGCACGGGCGTGGATCCGGTGGCGGTCCGCGGGTCGACGCCGTAGAGCTTGCCGAGCGCCTGGTTGACCATGACGTGGCGCAGCTCCAGGTTCAGCACCCCGGTCGGCGTGGGCGAGCTGGTCAGCACGATGTCGGCGACACCGCTGATCAACCACGGGGGCAGGTCGCTGCTGGGGGTCATCGGCCTGCCTCCCATCCCGCGACCACCGGACCGGCGATGATCTCGTCGACGCTGATCGCCGGGGAGAACAGGAACCCCTGCATTCGGTCCACGCCCATCTCCAGGATCATGTCGGCCTGCTGGTCGGTTTCCACGCCCTCGGCGACGACCACGAGGCCGAGCAGGCGACACACGTCGACGGTCGCCCTGACGATGCCCACGGACCGTTCGTCTCCGGGCAGGCCCGACACGAAGGAACGGTCCAGCTTGACCACCGAGACGGGGAGGTCGTGGAGCCGTCCGAGGGAGGAGTACCCCATCCCGAAGTCGTCCAGGGCCACGCCGAAGCCGAGCTTGCGCAGCTCCCGGAGGGTCACGAGCGCCCACGAGTAGTCGTCGATGACCGCCGACTCGGTGATCTCCAGGGTCACGTCGGAGGGGCTGAGGCCGACGTCCTCCAGGCGGGCGGTCAGCTCGGAGGTCAGCAGCGGGTCGCGCAGGTTGACCGGTGACACGTTGATGGACAGGCCGGCCTGCACACCCCCGTCCCGCCAGCGCCGGCAGTCCAGCAGCGACTGGGCGAGCATCACGGTGAAGAGGGGCGCCACGAGACCGGTGCGTTCGGCCAGCGGGATGAAGGTGTCGGGGGTGATCGCCCCCAGCGTGGGGTCGTCCCAGCGAGCCAGGGCCTCCGCGGAGATCAGCACGCCGTCGCCGTCCACGATCGGCTGGAACAGCGGCCTGAACCCGCGCTCGTCGGGCTGCTCGAGGGCATCGGAGAGGCTGCTCACGATGTCCAGCCGACGGCGGACGACCGCGGGGTCCTCGCGCTGGTGCACGACGAGGCCCTCGTTGGTGTCGTGGGCCGTGGCCGCAGCGATGGTCGCCCGTGTGGTCAGGACCTCAGCCCCACCCTCTCCCTGGGCGATCCCGACGAAGGCGCGCAGCCGCAACGACACCCCGCCGATCACCATCGGCTCGGCGATGCGCTCGCGGATCCGTCGGGCGAGGTGGTGGGCAGGCAGGAACGGACGGGCACGCATCGCCACCGCGAAGCGTTCGCCGCCCAACGACCCCGCGGGCCAGTCCTGGGCCACCTCGGCGATGCGCTGGCCGACGGCCGCGAGCACCTCCTCGGCGGGGGTGTCGCCGAGCACCGTCTGCACGTCTCGGAATCCGTCGATGACGATGACCAGGACCGCGGGGTTGCCTTCGCCCTCGCTGAGCAGGGTCTGGGCGGCGGCGACGAACTCGGGTCGACCGGGCAGCTCCTCTGGGACCGGGACCGCCTCCTCGCCGGTCGGGACCGGTGTCGCGACGGGGCGACCGAGCACGCCGGCGGCGAGCAGGCCGACCACGACGGGGACGAGGGCGGCGGGGGCCTGTCCGGCAACGACGACACCGAGGACCACCAGACAGGCCACGACCACACCGGTTGCCACGAGGCGTGCACGGGCAGCACCGTCGGACGCACGCTCCCCCTCGGGATCGTCCGCGCCCACCACGGAGTGCACCATCACGGGCCATACCGTATGCCAGCGGGCGGTCTCGCGGCAGGCAGGTTCGGTGAACCGCCCGACGGTGCGAGGGACGGCACCCCGACGGTGGTCACAGTAGCTGCTGGATCGCCTTCAGCGCGCGCTCGGCGTGGGCCTTGGCCTGGGCCCGCTTCCACACCTTCACGACGGTGCCCTCGGCGTCGATCAGCACGGAGGACCGGATCGGTCCGATGGAGGTCCTGCCGTAGAGGGTCTTCTCGCCCCACGCCCCGTAGGCCTCCATGACCTCGTGGTCCGGGTCGGCCAGCAGCGTGTGCGGCAGGTCGTGGTTGTCGCAGAAGGACCGGTGGCTGTCGACGGTGTCCGGCGACACGCCGAGGACCGCCACGCCGGCCTCGGTGAAGTCCGCCCAGCTGTCGCGGATGTGCTGCGCCTGGATGGTGCAGCCGGGTGTCTCGTCCCGGGGGTAGAAGTACAGCAGCACCGGCTGACCTCGCAGTCCGGACAGGGAGACGGTGTTGCCGTCCTGGTCGGGGAGCTCGAAGTCGGGTGCGGTATCGCCTGCGGCGACGTTCACGTCGTCACGTCCTTGATCTGGTCGAGGGTGCTCGGGTGGTCAGTCTGCGGGATCGTCGGCCAGATCCGCGAACAGGGCAGCCGAGGACGCCACCGGCGACGGGCGCTCGGGGTCCGGCGGTGGGCGCGGCGGCGGAGGGATGGGTGGTGGCGGCGGCACCGGCACGACCGCGACCGGCGTGGCACGTCGCGCCTGGTCGTCCGGCCCCTCGGCGGCCGGTGCCCCGTGGCCGGGGTCCGTGCCCGCGGGAGGGGCAGGCCGATCGCTGACCCCGACGAGGTCGGCCCGGAGGTCGTCGAAGGACGGGGCGGGTGGACGCAGCACGTGCACCACCCCAGCGGCGTGCAGGCCGTGCACGACGCGAGCCGTGGTGTCCGGGTCCTCCCCCGCTCGCCGGGCGATCTCGGCGATGGAGTTGCGTCCGTCGATGTGGGTCAGCAGGGCCCACTCGCGCGCTCGCAACGACATCCGCACGTCGGCATCGTCGGAGCCGAAGTCGACCACGGCGTCCATGCCGCCCAACCGCCAGGCGATCACGTCGGGGGCGTCGAGCCGCCTCGACGCCTCCATCAGCGCATCCTGCATGCCCGAGCCCAGCGGCACGTCCCACTTCACCGCCGCGTCCGGGACGAACCGCCATGCACCACGACGGCGTCCGATGGCCAGCGCCAGCGTCTCGAGGATCTGGTCCCGCACGGCGTCACGCAGGGTCTCGCGGTCGACCAGCCCCATGTCCACGAGGACGTCCCCGATCCTGACGTCGCCCGGCTCGCGACGCTGGTGGTCCAGCGCACGGTCCAGGCTGCCCTGCGGCAACCCGGCCTCGGCCACGAGGATCTCTCCGAGCCGGCGACGACCCTCGGTGGCGACCGCGGTGTGGATCCGCCCCTCACGGAACCAGATCCGCACCTCGGGCTCGCCGGATGCCTCGTCGGGCAGCAGGTGGAGACAGCCGGTCCGTGACTCGGCGGCCAGACGCCGGCACACTACCGATGTCGGTTCGTTCTGCAGTCGACCGGACTCCACGACGGGAGCGTAGCAACTGGCCCAGTTCCTCCAGCGACATGCCTGGCCGGCCGCGGTCGTCGCCGCCGGCCTCGTCGTGCTGCTCGCGATCCCGGCCGCGGCAGTCCAGGGGACGGGGAGCTCGTCGGTGTCGGAGGACGCCGACGTCATCGAGGCGACCCGGGACCTCGAGGACGCCCAGCGCACCTACGACGACACCCTCGACCGCCTCGACGACCTCGCCTCGGGGTACGAGCAGGCGCTGGCCCATGCCGAGCGACTCGAGGGCGAGCTGTCGGGTGCCGAGACCCAGGTCGAGGAGGCCGAGGCCGCCGTCAGGGATGCGCAGGCACGACGTGCCGAGCAGATCCGGCAGGCCTACAAGCAGCCGGGGGTCGACCTGCTGCGCACCTCCGGGGCGTTCCTGCTGGCCCCCGACGTCGGCTCTGCCCTCCACGCCTCGGCGGTGATGACCACCGTTGCGACGGAGACCGCCGCGCAGGCGGTCAGCCTGCACGCCGCCGCGGAGCGGGTGGTCGACAACGTCGCCAACCAGCAGGGGATCCAGGCCGGGACCGCGTCGGCGATGCAGGACCTGCGCAACCTGACCGTCGTGTTCGACGACGC
The DNA here is from genome assembly GCF_003073135.1 of Euzebya rosea. Lineage (NCBI taxonomy): Bacteria > Bacillati > Actinomycetota > Nitriliruptoria > Euzebyales > Euzebyaceae > Euzebya > Euzebya rosea. The sequence goes on along the minus strand of NZ_PGDQ01000008.1, from coordinate 57,171 downwards.
CCTGGAGGAGGCGGCCGCGGCCGTGTCGGCGGCCGAGGAAGCCCTCGCCGAGGCGGAGGAGGACGCCGAGCGGCAGCAGCTCGTCTCCACGGGCTATCAGGCGTCCTTCGGCTACGTGCCTCCCGGCATCCTGCGCGAGGTCACCCTGCCCGGCGGCACCCAGGTCATGACGTGCCCGCTGGGCCAGCCCAACGGCTTCATCGACTCGTGGGGGTTCCCGCGATCGGGCGGTCGTCGGCACCAGGGGGCCGACATGTTCGCGGCCTACGGCATGCCGCAGTTCGCCGTCGCCGACGGCTACATCCGCCGGGTCTTCCACAACACCCTCGGCGGCCTGTCCATCGACCTGATCGACAACCTCGGCAACCGCTACTACTACGCCCACCTGTCGGCGGCCTACGTGACGGACTACCAGACGGTCACCGTCGGCCAGCTGATCGGCGCCACGGGACAGAGCGGCAACGCGGCCGGCACGCCCCCGCACCTCCACTGGCAGTTCCACCCCGGCGACGGCGGACCGATCAACCCCTTCCCCCTGGCTGCGGCGCTCTGCCGATGACCACGTCGTCGGTCGCGTCCGTGCACGGCCAGCCCGTCGGTGCATCGCATCGGTCTACACTCCGGAACACACGATGACTGACCCTGCCCCGTACCGCCGGCGCATCGACCGGATCACCGACGAGGACTTCCTCGACGGCCTCGCCGACCTGACGCCCGCGGACATCCGCACGATGCGCGACGACTGTCGCGAGGAGGAGGCGCGGCTGTCCTACGCCCGCCGCCTGCTGCACGGCCAGCTCGACATCGCCCGGGCAGAGCTCCAGCGTCGTGAGGGGTCCGACACCGACTCGCTCGTCTCCACGCTGACGACGATCCTGACCGACGAGGTCGCCGGCGGGGCACGGTCGGTCAGCAACAGCGAGGTCTACGTGCCGAGTGGCCCGCAGGGTCGTCGCCGCGGTGACCGGGTGCTGGAGGAGATGCCGCTGGGACGGCTGCCGGACCTGTCCGATCCGGAGCTGGTCGCCGCCGTGCAGCGCTTGACGGAGGAGGAGCAGGCCATCTCCGCCCTGCGCCGCAAGGTCATGGACAACCTCGACCGGCTGCAGCAGGAGCTCATCGCGCGCTACCGCGACGGAGCCGCCTCCATCAACGACGTCGTCAGGACCGTCGAAGGTTGACCGGCTGATCGGCCCACCGGCCGGTCCACGGGCCGTGCCGTGCCGCCACCAGCGCATAGGCTGCCGGCCGTCATGCCCTCCTCCACCTCCCTGCTGGTCACCGTCACCCGTGACGGTGTCATCGAGTCCGGCCACGTCGGCGACGTCGTCGTGGCAACACCCGACGGCACCGTGACGACGCTGGCGGGCGACGCGACGCGGCCCGTCTACCCGCGGTCGGCGCTCAAGCCGTTCCAGACCACCGCCGTGCTGGCCACGCTGCAGGACCTGGGCCTGCAGCCGGACGAGGAGCACCTGGCGATCATCAGCGCCAGCCACGACGGCGGAGACGACCAGCAGGTCGCGGCCGCATCGGTGCTGGCCGAGGCGGGCCTGGACGAGTCGGCGCTGCGGTGTCCCCCGGACTGGCCGATCAACGAGGCGGTACGGGTCGAGCTCGACGCACCCACCACGCTGTCGCACAACTGCTCCGGCAAGCACTCCGGGATGTTGTGGGCTCACGTCGCCGCGGGGCACGACCCGGCCAGCTACCTCGACACCGACACCGTCCTGCAGCAGCGGATCGCACGGGCCCTGGCCGAGATCCTCGACGGGCAGCCGCAGGGACCGGGCATCGACGGGTGCGGCGCGCCGGCATGGCTGACCACCCCGGGCAGTCTGGCCACCGGCTTCGCTCGCCTCGCGGCAGGCACGACACCGGCGCTTGCTGCAGTTCGCGATTCGATGGTCGTCCACCCCGAGCTGGTCGGGGGTCCGTCCCTGCCCGACACCAAGCTCATGCTGGCGGACGCCCGCGTCGTCGCCAAGCGAGGGGCCGAGGGTGTCATGGGCTGCGGCTTCGTCCACGAGCGGCTCGGTCCGGTCGGGATCGCCGTCAAGATCCAGGACGGGGCGGACCGTGCGGCCGGCCCGGCCACCGCCGCCGTCATCGAGGCGCTGGGCGGGGTTCCGGCCCCGGACGTGCGTCGGGTTCCGGTGCTCGGGGGCGGCGTTCCACACGGCTGGATCAGCGCGGTCCCGGAGCTGTCGACCCGGGCCACCGAAGCCTTCGGCCTCTCCTGACACGACCCGGCGACCGTCCGCCGGTCGACCCCGCGGAATCGCACGAAAATAGTTGGTGCTAACTCTTGCACGCAGTGCTTGCAACTGTTAACGTTGCAGACAACGGGGGCAAGCAGTGCCCTCCGAGACTCCAGACCATCAAGAGCCGAGGGTGAGGTGAGTGCCGTGAAGGATCCGAAGGACGCCATCGACGCCGCGGGTGACACCGTGAGGGACGTCGCCGATGCGGCCGACCGTCGCGTCCGCGACCTCGGCGGCTTCATCCGGGAGCAGCGCGAGGCCGCGCAGCTGTCGGTTCGCCACCTCGCCAAGCGCGCCGGGGTCAGCAACCCCTACCTCTCCCAGATCGAACGCGGCCTGCGCAAGCCGTCCGCGGAGATCCTCCAGTCCATCGCGTCCGCCCTGCGCATCAGCGCCGAGACGCTCTACGTCAAGGCCGGGATCCTCGAGGAACGGCAGACGGACCTGGCCAGCGCCATCCTCAGCGACCAGACGCTGACCGAGAAGCAGCGCCGGGCGCTGCTGGAGATCTACAGGTCGTTCACGGCCGGCCACGACGAGGTCGACACGACTCGCCAGGCCGACGACGACGCACCTGGCGAGGCCGAGGAGCACGCCTCGTAGGTCGTCGATGACGACCGGGCGCCGATGAGGTGCCCAGCAAGTGTGGTCAGGGGCGGCCGGCGTCGAACCGTGCTCCGCCCTCCAGCGGTCCGCTGGCCCCCCTGACCCTTCCCACCCATGCACACACCTGCCCGATGACGGGCACTTCCCGAGAAGGACACACCACCATGGCCACCACCGCCAAGAAGACCACCGCCAAGAAGGCCCCCGCCAAGAAGACGACCGCCAAGGCCACCACTGCCAAGGCCAGCACCGCCAAGGCCAGCACCACCAAGAAGGCCCCGGTCAAGAAGGCCGCGACCACCAAGACCGCCGCCACCGGGACCGCCACCACGACCAGGGCGCAGGACGGCTTCCGCCTGTCCCTCGCCGGTGTCGACCTGGCTGCGGAGGACGTCAAGGGCTTCGTCACCGACTACGCCTACGCCACCGTCGGCGCCAGCGACCGTGTCGTCGAGGTCGCCCGTGAGCTGCCCGAGCGCCTCGAGAAGCTGGGCAAGGCCCGCACCGAGCAGGCCGAGTCCTTCGTCGCCGAGACCCGCGGCAAGGTCGAGACCTTCGTCAAGGAGGCCCCCGCCAAGCTGCAGGCCGAGCTGAACGACGGCGTCGAGACCGCGCGCAAGGAGTTCGGGACCTACGCCACCCGTGGCCGCAAGGTCGTCGACACCCTGTCCAGGAACGAGACCGCCAAGAAGGCGCTGGACCGCACCGAGACGGCCCGCACCCAGGTCGCCCAGGCCGTGACCAGCCTCCGCAAGGTCGTCGAGCAGGGCCAGGACCGCGTCGAGCAGGCTGCCGAGCGCGTCGGCCTGCGTCGCACCGCCGAGTAACCCCGTCGCACCGGACGGTCGGGCCTGCACCGCCTCGACCGTCCCCGTGCACATCCCGCCGCGGCGTGGAGCACCCGCCGCCTCGCTCCCGCCACACCACGACCCCCGCATCCGTCCGGTGCGGGGGTCGTGCCCTGTCCGGGTCGGGTTCGTGCCGTGCCCACCGGGGCAGGCTGCCCGCGATGGGAAGATGCTTGCCGTCCTGTGACGTTTATCCTTTGCCGCGGCCGCGGTGTCGCGGCTCGAGGTACGGACGACACGGAGAGTGACTCGGGAACCCATGACTGACGACCAGGCGCTTCGTCGGGTTGGCCTCGTGGCCGTCCACACCTCTCCGCTGGCGCAGGCGGGAACCGGCGACGCCGGGGGCCTGAACGTGTACGTGGACAACGTCGCGCACGGACTGGCCCGTCGCGGGGTCGAGGTCGACGTCTTCACCCGCCGCCCTGCAGGTGACGTCCCCTCCACGGTCGAGGTCGAACCCCGGCTTCGCGTTCACCACATCGAGGCCGGGCCACCCGAGGCCGACAAGTCCGAGCTCGCTTCCCACCTGTGCGCGTTCTACCTGGGCCTTGCCGACCACCCGGCCGCCCGGGCCTCCCAGATCCTCCACGCCCACTACTGGATGAGCGGCTGGGTCGGGCTCCGCGCACAGAGCCGCCTCGGCATCCCGCTGGTCCAGACCTTCCACACGCTCGCCAGGCAGAAGAACGCCACGCTGGCGCCCGGCGACAACCCCGAACCGGCGCTGCGGCTGGCCGCCGAGCAGCGTATCGCCGTGCACGCCGACGCCATCGTGGCGCCGACTCCCGACGAGTCGGCGTTCCTGCGCCGGGAGATGGGCGCGTCGCGGGTGCACGTCGTCGAGCCCGGCGTCGACCTGACGACCTTCAACACCGCCGCGGGCCGCTCGTGGACCGCCGACCTGCTCGGTGGTGGTCGTGACGCCCGGATCGTGCTCTTCGTCGGCCGCCTGCAGCCGCTGAAGGGACCCGACACCGCAGTGCGGACCATCGCGGCGCTGGCGGCAACCATGCCCGCGGACGCCCCTCCGGTGCGGCTGGTCGTCGTGGGTGGCCCCAGCGGCAACGGGGCCGGGGTCGTCGACCCGCCGGCCCTGCAGGCACTCGCCGAGCAGCTGGGCGTCGCTGACCGCGTGGCGTTCCTGTCTCCCCGCAGCCACGAGCAGCTCGCCGCGCTGTACCGCGCCGCCGACGTGGTGCTGATGCCCAGCCACTCCGAGAGCTTCGGGCTCGTGGCCCTCGAGGCGCAGGCATGCGGCACCCCGGTCGTGGCCACCGACGTCGGTGGCCTGCGCCACGTCCTCGGCCCCCTCGACGGGGAACCCGGCGGCGGCACGCTGGTGGCCGAGCACGACCCCAACGCCTTCGCCAAGGCGCTGATGCCCTACCTGCTTGACCCGGCCGTCCGTGCCGACGCCGCCGACCACGCCGTCCGGCGCGCGGACCGGTTCTCCTGGGACGCCACCGTCGAACGGACCCTTGCGGTCTACGAGCAGGCGCTCGGGTTCCGCGACACCGCCGTGCAACGAGGCGCCTGATGGGTCGGGGAGAGGAGTCCCTGCGAGGTCGGGCGGTCGAGGCGATCGAGACGTGGGTGGCTGCCCAGGAGGACCTCGAGGTCGAGCGGCTCGACGACCACAGCTGGGTCGTCGCGCTCGCCGGGGAGAAGAAGCGGACCATCGGGCTGTTCCTGAGCGTCGGTGACCGCACGCTGGTCGCCCAGGCCCACTTCATGCGGGCGCCGGACGAGAACGTCGCGGCCCTGTACGAGCTGCTCCTGAAGCGGCACCAGCGCAGCTACACCCTGCGGTTCTCCGTGGAGGACACGGGCGACATCCTGCTGGTCGGTGTCGTGCCCCTGCTCGCCGTGACGGCAGAGGAGATCGACACGCTCGCCGGGGCGGTCCTGACCGTGGCCGACGAGACCTTCAACGCGGCCCTCCGGCTGGGCTTCGAGGGCTACATCGAACGGGAACAGCGCTGGCGCGAGCACACCGGGCAGGGTCGCAACCCCATCTCCTGAGCCGAGCCGTAGGCTGGTGTGCTGCGGGCACGGACCAGCCGCGCCAGTCGAAGGGACCAGTGGACGTGAACGGCAACATCGGCATCCTCGGCGCCGGCCGCATGGGCGAGGCGCTGCTCTCGGGACTGCTGCGAAGCGGTGCCGCAGGGCCCGACCGGATCCGTGCGACGGTGCGTCGGCCGGAACGCGCAGCGGAGCTGTCCGCGCGGTACGGGGTCGAGGTGTCCACCGACTCCGCCGCGGTGGCCGAGTGGGCCGACCAGGTCGTCATCGCCGTGAAGCCCCAGACGCTCGGACAGCTGCTCGACCAGATCGTCGGCCACATCCGCCCGGGCGAACCCGTCATCTCCGTCGTCGCCGGCATCACGTGCGCCCGGTTCGAGAAGGTGCTGGGCGACATCCCCGTCGTCCGGGTGATGTCCAACGTGCCGGTGCTCGTGGACGAGGCGATGAGCGCGATCTCGCCCGGCGCGTTCGCGACCGAGGCGGATCTCGTCACGGCGGAGAAGCTGCTGACCAACGTCGGTCGTGTCGTCCGCCTCGGCGAGCAGCACATGGACGCGGTCACCGCCCTTGCCGGATCCGGCCCCGCGTACTTCTTCCTCCTGGCCGAGGCGATGATCGACGCCGGGCTGCTGCTGGGCCTCTCGCGCGACGTCTCCACGGAGCTCATCGTGCAGACCATGGTCGGCAGCGCGCTCATGCTGCGGGACACCGGGCGCCATCCCGTCGAGCTGCGGGAGTCCGTCACCTCACCCGGCGGGACGACCATCGCAGCGGTTCGCGTGCTGGAGGAACAGCGGGTCCGCGCGGCCTTCCTCAACGCCATCGAAGCGGCCCGCGACCGTGCCGTGGAGCTCGGCAGCGACTGACCACGCCGTTGTGACCAGTCAAGTCAACTGCATCACGAACGACCGTGTTACCCGATTGTTCGCGTTATCACTCGGTGCGGCTGTGGCGGATGGGGGTACCTTCGTCTCCAGATGTACCACCCGATCGAGGGAGGCCAGATGACAACAGACACCTTGAGCCACGATGAGCTGCTCGCCGAGTTCGAGCAGCCGTGGCGCGGCGGATCCCCCGTCTTCGCCTGCTGCCGACGTTCCGTCGGCGTGGCGCTCGACGCGGTCGACATCGCTGCGCTCGGCAGCGAGGACGTCACGACCCGTGTCAACGCCCTGCGGGACGGGGTCGAGATGGAGCTCCCCGGCCACCTCGACGCCCACCGCTGCTGCGTCGGACACCTTGCCGACATCGCGTTCGACCTCCCCGACACGGTGGCGGCCACGGCCTGATCCGACCACACCGAATGACCACGGCGCCCCGACGGGGCGCCGTTCGTCGTTCCGGCGCCGACGTCCGTAGGCTGTCGGGTCCAGTGCTGATCCGTCGCGCCGTCCTCCCGACCCTCCTCGTCCTGCTCCTGCTCGGGACGCTGGTCGGCACCAGCCCGGGGGCCGGCCCCGGCACTGACGTCGACGTGGCGGTGCACGACGGACCCCGGCGCCACGGCACCGCCCTGGATGGGGTGCCCGAGCCGGGTGGCGACGCCGACGAACCCGTCGTGCGGTCCGGCCTCGTGGCCGGCGGCTACGCCGCAGCGCTGCGGGAGGCAGCCGACGTCCCCGTGGCTCCACTCACCCGGCCGCACGACTGGGTCGAACGGGGACCGTTCGCGACGGGCGGGCGCATCACCGACCTCGCCCTGCACGACGACGTCCTCTACGTCGCGACGGCGTCCGGTGGCCTCTGGCGGTCCGACGACGACGGGCGGACCCTGCAGCCGGCCTGGCCGCGTGACCTCCCCCAGCCCATCGGCGCCGTGACCGTCACCGCCGGAGGGGTGCTGCTGGCCGGCACGGGCGAGGCGAACGCCGGTGGCGGTTCCACGACCTTCCCGGGCACCGGCCTGTACCGGTCGACCGACGGTGGCCTGACCTGGGCTCCTTCCGGGCTGCCGGACTCCGCGACGGTGGCCCGGCTGGTGGCCCACCCGACCGATCCCGATGTCGTCTGGGCGGCCGCGGGAGGGGACCTGTTCGGGCCCGGGGGCGAGCGGGGCATCTACGCCTCGGAGGACGCAGGCGTGAGCTGGACCCGCGTGCTGGAGGGGGCAACCCCGACGGCCGGCGGCGCGGACCTCGCGATCGACCCGGCGGACCCCGACCACCTGCTGGCCAGCATGTGGGACCGGCATCGCATGCCCGACCTCCGGCGGTACGGCGGGTCGGGATCCGGCCTGTACGAGTCAACCGACGGCGGGCGGTCGTGGGCACCCATCAGCGACGGCATCCCCGGCTTCACCGACGACGCCGGTCGGATCGCCGTGGCCTTCTCACCCGCCGATCCCCGCGTGGCGTACGCCGTCGTGACCCGCGGCGACGGCCGCTCGGCAGGATTTCACCGGTCCGAGGACGGCGGGTCGACGTGGACGATGGTCACCAACGGCCCCCGCTACGCCGGCAGCCAGTTCATCTTCGGTTGGTGGTTCTCCAAGGTCTTCCCTGCCCCGGAGGACCCCGACCGTGTCCTCGTGCCCGGGCTGACCCTGCTGGAGTCCACCGACGGTGGTGCAACGTTCGCCGCCGACGGCAGGGTGCACGCCGACCACCACGCGCTGCTGTGGGACCCCGAGGACCCGTCCCGCGCGTGGCTCGGCAGCGACGGCGGGCTGTACCGCTCGACCGACGGGGGGCGCGTCTTCACCTGGACGCTCGCCGAGCAGCAACCGTTCACACAGCCCTACACCGTGGCCGTCCCGCCGACCGACCAGACCCGGGTCGCCGCCGGGTTCCAGGACATCGGCTGCATGCTCGCCGACGGAGACGAACCGTGGACGTCGGTGGGTGGCTGCGGTGACGGGGTGACCGTGTCGCCCCACCCGACCGACGCCGACGACGTCATCGTCTGCGGACAGTACGGGCGATGCCGGCGGACGACGACGTTCGGGGGAGGCGCCGCCAACCTGCCCACACCGCCGGTGGACCGGGCCGCGTGGAGCGCGCCGCTGGTTCGACTGGCCGCCGACCCCGAGCACCTGCTCTTCGGCGGCAACACCCTCCACCGCTCCGAGGACGGCGGAGGGACCTGGACGACCGTGTCACCCGACCTGACCCGAGGCTCCTCACCCGACATCGACTATCCCTACGGGACCATCACGGAGATCCTGCCGCTGGACGGCGACGGGACGGGCATCGTGGTCGGCACCGACGACGGGCTCGTGCAGCGCACCGACGACGGGGGTGCGACGTGGCGGACCCTGCTGGACGGAGACCGCTGGGTGACCAGCCTGGCCGCCGGCGGACGAGTCCTGCTGGTCGGCACGTCCGGCTACTTCGACGGCGAGGACAGCCCGCACGTGCGGGCCTCGACCGACGGCGGGGACACGTGGGTCGACGTGGCCGCCGGGCTGCCCGACGCTCCCGTGAACGATGTCGTGGTGGCCGGTGACGCGGTCGTCGTGGCCACCGACGTCGGTATGCACGTCACGTGGGACCTGCTGGGCCCGGACGGACCCACCGGCCACCCGGTGCGGTGGTACCGGGTCGGCGCGGACCTGCCTCAGGCTCCGGCCCTGGACCTCGACCACCGGGACGACACGGGCCTGCTGACCGTCGCCACGTTCGGTCGAGGGGTCTGGCAGACCCGGTTGCCACGGATCTCCCGTTGGGCCGGCGAGGGGCGCTACGCCACGGCGGTGGAGGTCGGTCGGGCCGGCGCGGTCGCCGACCCGGTGGACACCGTGGTGCTCGCGTCGGGCGAGGACTTCCCCGACGCCCTGACCGCTGCGGCGCTCGTGGCACGCGCCGAGGGCTGGCGGCTGCTGCTGACTGCCCGGGACACCCTGCCGGAGGCCACGGCGGAGGCGCTGACCGACCTGGCCCCCGCCACCGTGATCGTGGTCGGCGGCCCGGCAGCCGTGGCCGACCGCGTGCTCGACGAGGTGTCGTCGCTGGTCGACAGCGGCACGGTGCTGCGCCTGGCCGGGGACAGCCGCTACGCCACCGCCGTGCACGTCGCCATGGCCCACCGCGACGTGCAGGAGGTGCTGCTGGCCACCGCCGACGGTCCGTTCGACGCGCTGGCCGCCGCCGCGCTCGCGGTCCAGCGTGATGCCGTCGTCCTGCTGACCGACCCCGACGCCCTGCCGGCGGTCACGGCCGACGCGCTGGCGACGCTGGCCCCCGAGCGGGTGACCGCGATCGGCGGCAGCGCGGTCGTCAGCGACGAGGTGCTGGGAGGGGCCACGGCTGCCGCGGGGGGTGCGACCGGTGAGCGCCTGGCGGGTCCCGATCGATTCGCCACCGCGGGCGTCGTGGCCCCTGCGTCGGCGCCGGACGGCGCCGATGCGGTGTGGCTGGCCTCGGGGACGGCCTGGGTGGACGCCCTCGCCGCCGCGGCCTCCGGCGACCCGGTCCTGCTCGTGGGCAGCGACGGCGTGCCCGGCGTCACCGCCGACGTGCTGGCCACGCTCGGGCCCGTCGACGTGCGGTTGGCCGGCGGCACCGCCGTCGTCGGTGATGCCGTGGAGTCCGCCGTCCTGCACGGCGCGGGGTAGGTTGCACGGCCATGCCGACCGCGCTGATCTGGAACGACGAGGCCATCCAGTACGACTTCGGGCCGCACCACCCCCTCAAGCCCATCCGGGTGGAGCTGACCGTCGACCTGATCCGCGCCTGCGGGCTGACCGACCACGAGGACGTCCTGACGCTTCCGGGTGACCCCTTCGTCACCGACGACGTGCTGGCGCTGCACTCCCCCGAGTACGTCGACGTGGTCCAGCGGCTGTCCGCGAGCGCCGACCTGGCCGGCGACATGCGCTGGGGACTCGGCCCCGGCGACACCCCGGTCTTCAAGGGGATGCACGAGGCGTCGATGGACGTGTGCGGCGCCTCGGTCGCCGCCGCACGCGCGGTGTGGGAGGGCCGCGTCGAGCACGCCTTCAACCCGGCAGGGGGGCTGCACCACGCCATGCCCGACCGGGCCGCCGGGTTCTGCGTCTACGACGACCCGGCCGCGGCGATCCGCTGGTTGCTGGACCACGGCGCCCAGCGAGTGGCCTACATCGACGTCGACACCCACCACGGCGACGGCGTGCAGGCCTTCTTCTACGACGACCCGCGGGTCCTGACGATCTCGTTGCACGAGTCGGGCCGGACGCTCTTCCCGGGCACCGGCTTCGCCGACGAGATCGGCGTGGGCGACGCCCTGGGGACGTCCCTCAACGTCGCGCTGCCCATCGCGACGACGGGGTCGATCTACCTGGACGCCTTCGACGCGGTCGTGCCGCCGGCGCTCGACGCGTTCGCGCCGGACGTGCTGGTCACCCAGCTGGGCTGTGACACCCACATGACCGACCCGCTGGCCCACCTGGCCTTGACCACCAGCGACTACGAGGTGCTGGCCCGCAAGCTGCACGGACTGGCTCACGAGCACGCGGGCGGCAAGTGGGTGGCGATGGGTGGCGGCGGCTACCAGATCGTGTCGGTCGTCCCACGAGCCTGGACCATCTACTTCGCCGAGCTGACGGGGCAGGAGGTGCCGTTCGAGCTGCCGCTGGACTACGTCCGCAGGGCCCACGACCGGACGGGACAGGACACGCCCACCACGTTCCTGGAGGGGGCAGCCCGCATCAGCGCGGAGCGGGAGAAGCTGGTCCGTGCCGGCGCCGAGGAGGCCGTCGAGGCCCTCAAACGGGCCGCGTTCGGCCACCTCGAGCGGCTGACGTGAGGCCGTGGCCGACCGTCGGGTTGCGGTGAGGGCCGAGAACGGGAACGATGGACGGTCGCTGATTCTCCCCTGAAGGAACGACCATGCCGATCACCCGAGTCCAGAACCGCAAGCGGCCCAAGAACCGCGACAACACCCGCGAGCGCCACGTGCAGGACGCCGCGCAGGCCCGTTGGCTCGTCAACGGCTCCACCGCCACCCACGAGGAGCGGCTGGGCCTGGACAAGTACAACACCGAGGGCACCGCCGCCTCCGCCACCGCCGAGGGTGACAAGGCCTAGGCGGTTTCGGGGCCCCGGCTCCGACCCCGTTTCACGACCCCGGCAACCCCCGCGGTGCCGGGGTTCTGCCGTGCCCGGACATCTTCGGCGCCGCATCCCCGGCCGCGCCGTTTCCCCGGCCGCCGTTTCCCCGGCCGGCGTTTCCCCGGCCGGCGTCTCCCCGGCCGGCGTCGCACCGGCCGCAGCGCTCCTCGTGTGCGTTCCCCCTCCCGTGGGGCGGCCGATCGCACCCACCCTCGGGCCGCGTGTGCGATGGCCCGCCCAGGGAGGTGGGCATGCCACACGACGCGGATGGGCGTGTGCGATTCCGAGCGCCTGAGGACGTGCATCGCACACGCGTCCGCCAGGCCGGAGGACACACGCGTCCGCCAGGCCGGAGGACCGACTTGCGCGAGGGAGCAGGGTGGTGTCGGGCGATCACGACGGGCGGCCCGATATCCGACACGCATGGGCCGTACCGGCCAGTGTCCGGACAGCTGACCGTTCGGACCGTGGCCCGCGGGGCAGGCCGAAATGTCCCCGCAACCTCCGACCCGATACGCTCGACATCTCCCGCGTTGCAGGGCGACACCAAGGAGGGCGACCGGGTGGCTGGCATCGACCGACCGGAAGGCCGAGGGGGCCGTCGGATCCTGATCACCGGGATCGCTGGCACCCTCGCTGGTCGGCTTGCCCTGATGCTGGAGGCCGACGACCGCGTGGACTACGTCGGCGGCGTCGACCTGGCGCAGCCGTCCATGGACCTCCGCCGGACCGAGTTCGTGCGCGCGGACCTGCGCAACCCGCTGGTGGCCAAGGTCATCGACTCCACCCGCGTGGACACGATCGTGCACATGTCGCTGATCGCCGAGCCGGGCTCCGCCGGCGGCCGCTCCCGCATGAAGGAGCTCAACGTCATCGGCACGATGCAGCTCATGGGGGCGGCGCAGAAGGCCAGCAGGGTGCGCCGGGTCGTGATGCGCTCCACCACCGCGGTCTACGGCTCCCACTACCGCGACCCCGCGCTGTTCCGCGAGGACCACCAGCCGCGACAGGTGCCCCGTTACGGCTACACCGCCGACGTGATCGAGGTCGAGGGCTACGCCCGCGGGTTCGGTCGGCGACGGCCCGACGTGGACCTGACCGTCCTGCGGTTCGCCAACTTCATCGGGCCCGACATCGAGACCCCGATGACCCGGTACCTGTCCCTGCCGGTCGTGCCGACCGTCCTCGGCTACGACCCGCGGCTGCAGCTGTGCCACACCGACGACGCCGTGGAGATCCTCTACCGCGCGACGATGGACAGCCACCCCGGCATCTTCAACGTCGCCGCCCCCGGCGTGATCTACCTGTCGCAGGCCGCTCGGATGCTGGGGCGTCCGACGGTGCCGATCCCGGCCGGACTCGCCGGCACGGTCACGTCGGTCCTCAAGCCCGCCAGCGGCATCGACTTCACCGGCGAACAGCTCCCGCTGCTGCAGTTCGGTCGGGCTGCCGACACGAGCCGCATGATCGCGGAGTTCGGGTACACCCCGGCCTTCACCACCAAGGAGGCGCTCGCGGACTTCATCGCCGCCGGCAGGGTCGAGCCGCTGGTCTCCCACGAGGCCATCGAGCGGGCAGAGACCATGCTCGGCAACGTCGTGTCGAGCGTGCTGAGGAGGGTCTCGTGACCGATCACCGTGGAGCCGAGGTCATCAGCCTGGACGAACGCCGCCGCCCGCTGGGCCCCGTCGACTCGGGGCGACAGCGCTGCCAGAAGCTGCGGGCCGACGGATCCCCCTGCCGTCTGTACCTCGACGAGGAGGGCCGCTGCCGGGTCTGCGAACCCACCGGCCGAGCAGCACACCCGTCCTCGGGCGAGGAACGGGGACGCGGGGCACGCCTCGGCCCCGACCTGCCAACCCTCTCCGACCGGGACCTCGCCGACCTCGAGCAGGCCGTCCGCGGGGTGCTCGCCTTCACCCGCCGACGCTTGACCGGGGACTACGACGTCGACGACTACGGGTTCGACCGCGACTTCACCGAGCAGGTCGTGATGCCGCTGGCCCGCCCGCTGTACCAGCGGTGGTGGCGGATCCGCACCGACGGCATCCACAACATCCCCGACTCGGGCGGGGCGCTGCTGGTGGCCAACCATGCCGGCACCGTTCCGTACGACGCGATCATGACCAAGCTCGCGGTCTTCGACGAACATCCGGCCCACCGGCACGTTCGCGAGCTGGCCGCCGACCTCGTCATGAAGGTGCCGTTGCTGGGGCCGATGGCCCGCAAGTCCGGCAACACCCTGGCCAACGGCGAGGACGCCGTGCGCCTGCTCGGCTCCGGCGAGCTGGTGGGCGTCTGGCCCGAGGGGTTCAAGGGCATCGGCAAGGCCTACCGGGACCGCTACAAGCTGCAGCGGTTCGGACGTGGGGGCTTCGTCGAGGTCGCCATCCGCACCGGCGTGCCGATCGTCCCGGTCGCCACGATCGGGTCGGAGGAGATCTTCCCGATCGTCGCCAACCTCAAGCCGCTCGCCCGCATCCTCGGCCTGCCGTACTTCCCGATCACCTGGCAGTTCCCGCTGCTCGGACCGCTGGGCCTCGTGCCGCTGCCGTCCAAGTGGGTCATCGAGTTCGGCGAGCCCATCCCGACCGCCCATCTCGGCCCCGACGCCGCCGACGACCCGATGCTGGTCTTCGAGATGACCGACCGGGTCCGCGACACCATCCAGCAGATGATCTACCGCAACCTCATGGGACGGCGTTCGGTCTTCTTCTGATCGACCGGCTGGTGCCCGTCGGCCGTCGCGTCCGGCAGCGTCGCACCCGGCGGGCACACTGTTGACCCCCATGGTCACGACGTTCACGGTCCTGCAGGTCGCCGAGCACATCGAGCGGCAGGTCACCGATGTCTGGGACCGGCAGTTCTGGGTCCGTGGCGAGGTCTCGGGCCTGAAGCGGCAGGGCAAGGGCGTGTGGTTCGACCTCGTGCACACCACCGAGGACGGGCAGGTCGTGGCGCAGCTCAACGTCTCCATGCCCGCCTCCAAGGGACGCCTGGTCGACCGGCGTCTCGCCGCGGTCGGCCAGCCCCTGGAGGACGGCCTGGAGATCCGCATCAAGGCCAACCTGCAGTTCTGGGTGAGGGGTGGCCGGCTGTCGTTGTCCCTGGCCGACATCGACCCCTCCCACACCGCCGGGGCGCTGGCGCTCGCCCGTCGTGACCTGCTGGCCGCCATGCAGGCCGACGGGTCCTTCGACCGCAACGGCCGGCTGCCCACGCCCCGGGTGCCGCTGTCGCTCGGGCTGATCACAAGCGGCGGGTCCCAGGCCTTCCACGACCTGGTGGAGGAGCTGCGGGCCAGCGGCCTGCCCTTCCGGCTGCACCTGGTCTCCACCCGCGTGCAGGGGCCCGACGCCCCGCCGCAGATCGTCGGGGCGCTCCGCACCCTGTCCGCCCGGTCCGACATCGACCTGGTCCTGCTGACCCGCGGGGGCGGCGCGGAGGTCGACCTGATGACCTTCGACCACGCCGACGTCGCACGTGGCATCGCCGAGTGCCCCACTCCCGTCTGGACCGGTATCGGCCACCACCTGGACCAACCCGTCGCCGAGCTGGTGGCCGCCCGCGCGCACAAGACCCCCACGGCCCTGGCCCAGGGGGTGGTCGCCACCGTGCGAGCGGCGGCCGACGACACCGAGCAGGTCTGGACCGACGTCCGCGACCGGGCCCGTCGCCGCCTGGACCGCGCCGACCGTGCGCTGTCGACGGCCGCCCGCCGAACCGCTGCGGCACGGACCGCGCTGCGGGGTGCCCATGGCCGCGTGGACGCCCACCAGCGACGGCTGCAGCAGGCGGCCACCCGGGTCACCAACCAACGGCTGGGTGCCCTGCAGGACCGCGCCGACCGGCTGCAGCGCGACGCACCCAGGGCGCTGGCTCACCGCGCCGACCGGCTCGACCGGGCCGAACGCCTGGTCACCCTGGCCGACCCCGACCGCCTCATCGAACGGGGCTGGACCGTCACCACGCGGGCCGACGACGGGGGCCTGGTCACCGGGCCCGTTCCCGCCGGCACCGTCCTGCGCACCCGCACCCGCGGGGGCACCATCACCTCGGAGGTGATCCACACCGATGACCGCTGAACCGACCACCGAGCCGACCGCGTCAGCGCTGGAGGGGCCCGAACCCGACAGCTACGCCGACGCCGAGCAGGAGCTCGAGACGATCCTCGAGGCGCTGGAGGCCGACGACGTCGACGTCGACGAGCTGTCCTCCCGCGTCGCTCGCGCCCGCGAGCTGATCACCTGGTGTCGCGGTCGGCTGCGCAGCGCCGAGGTCACCATCACCGAGCTGCTGGCCGACCCCGACGACTGACGACTGGGGACTCACGACTGACGACTCACGACTGACGACGTCGACGCGGTCAGGACCCGGGCAGCTCGTCGACGTCCATCGGCGCCGACGACGGGGCGCTCCCCGGATCGTCGGGCAAGCCGTCGATGAGCTCCTCGATCGCCTCCCGCACCGGGTCCGGGACCTGCTCCTCGACGGGACCGGTGTCGGGCAGCGGGAACGGGGCCGGTTCCGGCTCCGGCTCGGGCGGTCCACCCGGGGACGGATCGCGCGACGGCGGCGTGCCGCCGTCACCCGGGACGGGATCGCGTTCGTCGGGAGGAGTGGACCCGGTCGGCGCCGGCGCGGCCGGTGGCGGTGTCGCAGCACCCGGAGGGGCGGCCGGCACGCAGGGACACGCCTGGAAGGGCTGGTCCGCCGGGGGGATGAACGTCAGGTCGAGGGGCGACTGGCTGGGTGGCGTCGGCGGGGTGCCGTCGGCCTGGGTCCCGCGCGAGATCGACGGGTCGGCAGCAGGGTTGTCGTGCACCCCGAGGGCGCATGAGGTGCAGGCCCCCGTCACCAGGACCTCGATGCGCTGGCCGATGCGGTTCAGCGACGTGCGCAGGTCCTCCAGCGCCGCCGCGGCGTCGCCCTGGACCGGTGGCAGCAGGTCCAGCTGGCGGTTGGTCGTCACGACCCAGTCACCGAGGGCCTGCAGCACCTCGGTGTCGCCCGTGTCGAGGTAGGTCGCCAGGTACTCCTGGGCCCCGTCGCGCGTGTGGTCGTCGGCCAGGCGCAGCCCGGCGGCTGCGGCGACCGTCTGCTGGCGTTCCGCGGCGGTGTGGGCCTCCTCCACGCGGGTCGTGGCCTGTCCGAGCAGCCCCTCGCCCCTGGACACCCCGGCGTCGGCGAAGGACAGGGCCACGTCCTCGGCGGCCAGCTTCAGGTCGTAGAAGAGGTCCCCGGGGAGGGACCCGCTGGTGGCGGCGGCAACGCCTCCAGTGGAGAGGACCATCGCGGCGGTCCCACCGGCCACGGCGGCCCTGGAGGAGTACGCCCAGCGTTCGGTCGTCGCGGTCACGGTCTCGCGGATGCGGGTCAACAACGGCGGCGGTGCGGCCGCTCGGAGGTTCGCCTCGCGGATCAGCGTGGTCCGCAGGTCCGCCCGCGCCTCGGGTCGCATCGCCACGGGTTCGGGTTCGGCGGTGTGGCTCACGAGGTCGGCCAGCATGGCCAGCCGATCGAGCTCCGCCGGGACGTCGTCGCCGACGCGCGAGCCCTGCGGGAGGGCATCGCCCTCCAGCAGTCGCTCCAGCAGATCCGCATGTCTCATGTCGTCACCACCCTCTTCAACGACCGGTGCCCGTCGGCGTGACGGAAAAAGTTGACGGCCGTGTCAGACGCGCCGCGCCCGCCGGTCATCCGGCCACCGCCTCGACGTCGACGAGCGTTGCGAGCGCCTTGAGCGCCCGGTGCTGCAGCGCACGGACGGCCCCGACCCGGCGCCCCAGGATCTCCGCGGCCTCCGCGACCGACAGGTCCTCGACGAACCGCAGGTGCAGCACCTCGGCGTGGTCGGGCTTGAGCTTCGTCAGGGCCGCCTGGACCTCGGCCACAACCGCTGCCCGCTCGGCGTCGCGCTCGGGGGCCGACGACAGGTCGATCTCGGTGACCCCGGCGTCGGGCTGGGCCTGCTCCAGGCGGAACCTGGCGCTCTTGTAGTGGTCGTGGACTCGGTTGCGGGCGATCGTCAGCAACCAGGCGATCGGATCCGCACCGGTATACCGGTAGGTGTCTATCCGGCGCAGGGCTCGGGTGAAGACGTCGCCGGTCAGGTCCTCGGCGAGATGGCGGTCACCGACCCGGCGATACACGAAGGCGTACACCCGGTCGACGTAGCGGTCGTAGAGCGCGGCGAAGGCCGCCGACGACCCACCCTGGGCCTCCTCGACCAGCCGGACGACCTCCGGGTCGACCGGGCGCAGGCCGGGCTGCGCCACGGACGTGGCGACGGTGTGGAAGGCGGAGGCGCTGAGCATGGACGTTCCCGCACGAGCGCGGGTTCCTCACCTACACCTGGGCCATCGAGAGCTGGACGACGAGGGCTGCGATGATCGTGATCAAGAGGATCGCGATGGTGATCATGGTCCCGGGACGCATGCGTTGTGCCCTTTCAGTTCGCCGTCGACCCAACCGAATCCTGCACAGGAGCCTGCCGTGACCGACGAGTCCTTGCCAACTCCCTCGCCCCGGGACCCAACGGCATGGGGCACGGTCGGGGACGCCCTGGCCGATCCGGAGCGCAGCGCCGTGGGGCTGATGCTGGCCCAGCGGTTCGGTGAGGAGGCGATCTGGCAGACCCCGGGCGCACGCCACGAGCTGCAGGACCCGCGGGTCGGGCCTCCCGACGCGCTGGCCCACCTGGTCAGCAGCGGCGCCGAGGACCGGCTGCTCCACGCCGTCGGCCGTTCCTTCACCGACATGGTCGCCCTTCGCGAGACGGGTGTCCGGCACGGCCCCGACGTCGTGGCGAGGCCCCGCACCCCCGACGAGGTCGAGGCGGTGCTCGGCTGGTGTGCTGACGCCGGGATCGCGTGCATCCCCTTCGGTGGTGGCACGTCCGTCGTCGGCGGGGTGACGGCCGGCGGGGTCGACGGTCCGGTCGTGGCCCTGCAGACCCGGACGATGGACCGGGTGCTGGAGGTCGACACCGCCAGCCGTGCCGCCCTCGTCCAGGCCGGCGCAACCGGCCCCGGCCTCGAGTCCCAGCTGCGGCCGCACGACCTGACCATGCGGTTCTTCCCGCAGTCCTTCGAGATGTCGACGCTCGGGGGCTGGGTCGCGACGCGGGCCGGTGGGCACTACGCCACCCGGCTGACCCACATCGACGACCTCGTGGAGTCCGTCGACGCGGTCACCCCCAGCGGTCGTTGGTCCTCCCGTCGGCTGCCGGGGTCCGGCGCGGGCCCCAGCCCCGACCGTGTGCTGCTCGGGTCGGAGGGCGCGCTCGGCGTGATCACGTCGGCGTGGGTCAGGGTGCAGGACCAGCCGGTGCACCGCGGCGGGATGTCGGTCACCTTCGACGGCTTCGGCGAGGCGCTCGGCGCCCTGCGATCCCTCGTCCAGTCCGGCCTCGACCCGGCCAACTGCCGGGTGCTCGACCCGGGGGAGGCCTACCTGAGCGGTGCCGGCGACGGCTCGCGGGCCGTCATGGTCGTCGGGGCGGAGTCCCCGACGGTCCCCGTCGACGCCGACCTGGCCGCGATGGCCGAGCTGCTGGCCGACCACGGCGGAGAGGTCGGCACGGTCCGCATCCGTGGTCGCCAGCTGTCAGCAGACGGCGGCGACGCGTCGGATGCGTGGAAGCAGTCGTTCCTGCGGGCCCCGTACCTGCGGGACGCCCTCGTCGACCACGGCATGGTCATCGAGACGTTCGAGTCGGCCGCGACCTGGGACCGCCTCGGCGACCTCGTCGAGCGGGTGCGGGCCGCGACCACCGCAGCGGTGGAGGAGGTCTGCGGACAGGGCATCGTGACCTGCCGGATCACCCACGCCTACCCCGACGGCGCCGCCCCCTACTTCACCGTCATCGCCCCCGGCCGTCGCGGCGCCCGGGCCGCGCAGTGGGCCGAGGTCAAGCAGGCCGCCTCGGAGGTCCTCCTCGCCGAGGGTGGCACGATCACTCACCACCACGCCGTCGGCCGTGACCACCGCCCGTGGTACGACCGCCAGCGTCCCGAGCTGTTCGCCACCGCCCTCGGTGCCGTCAAGGCCGTCACCGACCCCACGGGCATCATGAACCCCGGGGTGCTGGTCGGGTGACGGCGTGCTGGTCGGGTGACGGGTGCGGGTCGGGCGGCCCCGGTCAGCCGGCGCCGACGAGGTCTCCGGCCAGCGCCTGCTCGCACTTGACGCGCTCACGAGCCAGGAACTGCACGAGGGAGTCCCGCGTGTCCAGGTAGGAACGGCAGTCCAGCTCGAGGGTGATCGTGCCGTTCCAGCCGGACGCGCCGACCTCGGCGAGGAACGCCTCCAGGGGCAGGATGCCGGCGCCGATGGGGGCGTGGGAGTCCTTGCCGTTGCCGAAGTTGTCGGCCACGTGCAGGTGGACGATCTTGTGCCTGAGGGCCCGCCACATCTCGAAGATGTCGATGCCGGCGACCGCACAGTGGCTGGTGTCCATCACGACGTGGTCGAACGCGTCCATGTCCTCGGTCGTGATCACGCTGGAGAAGGACCGGCCGGCGACCGGGAACAGGTTCTCCATGCCGAAGGTCACGCCCGACGCCTCCTCCATCGGGAGGATCTCCTCCTCCAGGAACCGGCGGGACCGGCGCTCCCAGCGGAACGGGGCGTGGGCGACCATGACCTCGGCCCCGACGGCGGCGGCGATCTCCATCGACATCGCCGCCTTCCCGGCGTAGGCGGTGCCCAGCACGTTGCGCAGCAGCAGCAGGAAGGGGCCGTGGATCGCCGGGACCGACAGGCCGGCCTGCTCGGCGCACGCCACGATGCGTTCGGGGTCCTGGGTGTCGGCGTTCTGTCCGACCATCACCTCGACCGCCCCGTACCCGGCGTCGGCGATGGCGTCCATGACGTAGTCGAGCGGCGTCATGAACAGCGGACCCGTGGCGGCAAGGATCCTGGGACGGGACGTGGGCGAGGCGGAAGCCATCGTCGGCAAGGATATCGGCGTCGTGGCACGATCCGACCCGGTCAGGTCACGCAGACGTTGACCGTTGGTGAAGGCTCGATGACGTCGATCTCCTTCTCCGCGTGATCACGAGGCACCATGCAGCACACGACACCGACTCCCCCCACCCTCCACGACGGGCTGCGCGCCGTCGCCGACCGCCACGGCGACAACCTGGCCCTGCGCTCCGGCGAGGACGAGGTGACCTACGGCGAGCTCGACGCGCTGGTCGACCAGGCCGCCGCGGCGCTGGCGGCCAACGGGGTCGGGCGTGGCGACCGTGTGGCGCTGATGCTGGGCAACCGCGTGTCCTTCGTCGTGACCTGCTACGGCGCGTGGCGCGCGGGGGCAGCGGTCGTGCCCATCAACACCGGCCTGACCGCACCCGAGATCGCCCACGAGCTGAGCGACTGCCGGGCCGCCGTGCTCGTCGTCGGCCGCGCCTGGACCGACACCGTCGCCGAGCTCCGCGGCACCCTGCCGGAGCTCGAGCACGTCTTCGTCGCCGACTCCACACAACCGGTCCCCGTCGACAGCGGCATGCGGTCGTGGCGCCAGACCCGCGCCGGCCACGCCCAGGACGCTCCCAGCGGGGTCGAGGTCGGCCCGGACGACCTTGCGTTGCTGGCCTACACCAGCGGGACGACCGGCTCGCCGAAGGCGGCGATGCTGACCCACGGCCAGCTGCTGGCCAACCAGCGCCAGCTGACCGCGAGCAACATGGGCCTGACCGCCGACGACGTGGTGTTCACCGCGTTGCCGCTGTTCCACAGCTACGCCCTGAACGTGGCCATGGGGATGGCGGTCCAGGCCGGCGCCACGCTGGAGCTGGTGGAGCGCTTCGAGCCGTCCTCGGCGCTGTCGTTGGTCAGCCGCACCGGCGTGACCGTCATCGTGGGCGCACCGCCCATGTACGTCGCGTGGCTGAACACCCCCGGGGCCGACGAGGTCGACCTGTCCTCGGTCAGGCTGGCGACGTCCGGTGCCGCACCGCTGCACCCGAAGGTGCTGGCCAGGTGCGCCGAGGAGCTGTCGCTGGACATCCGCGAGGGGTACGGGCTGGCCGAGGCGTCCCCGGTCGTCGCCTCCTCTGCGGCACTGCCCGAGGCGGTCCCCGGCAGCGTGGGCCGTCCGCTGGAGGGCGTCGAGGTGCGGATCCTCGACGACGACCACGAGGCCGCACCCGGTGACCCGGGGCTGATCGCGGTGCGCGGGGACAACGTGTTCAGCGGCTACTGGGACGCGCCGGAGGCCACCGCCCAGGTGCTGGACGCCGACGGCTGGCTGCACACCGGGGACATCGGCTACACCGACGGCGGGCTGCTGTACCTCGTCGACCGGGCCAAGGACGTCATCATCGTCAGCGGCTTCAACGTCTACCCCGTCGAGGTCGAGCAAGCGCTCGCGTCCCACCCCGACGTGGACCGGGCCGCCGTCGTCGGCGTGCCCCACCCCTACACGGGTGAGGCCGTCAAGGCCTTCGTCGTCCGTCGCGAGGGCACCGAGGTCACCGGCGACGAGCTGCTGGGCCACGTCGCCCGGCGGGTCGCCCGGTTCAAGCAGCCGAAGACGATCGAGTTCGTCGCCGACCTGCCGACCCTGCCGACCGGCAAGATCCGCCGTCGGCTGCTCCGCGACCTGTAGCCGACCCGGGATCGCGTCGACGGGGGGTCGCCGGGTACCCTCGCGAGTGCCATGAACCCCGTCTTCCCCCTCATCGCCATCGCCGTGGCGTGGACGTTCGCAGGCCAGCTGGGCCGGCAGTGGTGGGACCGTCGCCGTGCCCACGCGTTGGCATGGGCGTTCTCGCTGTTCCTGTTCGGCCTCGGTCACGTCGCCGTGCTGATCGGCCTGACCGCCGGCTGGTCCGCGCCCACCTTCGGCATCTACTGGCTGTCCGGTGCCCTGCTCAACGTGCCGCTGCTGGCGATCGGCCAGCTGCACCTGCTGGACCGAAAGCGGTCGGTCATCTGGTGGACCCTCGCCGGCCTGGCGGTCCTGTGGAACGTCGTGTTCACCATCACGGCGACCTACGACACGGCGGTGCTGGAGGCGGCGACGGGCGGCATCCCGGCTGGCAGCGAGGTCCTGGCCGGCACGACCGCCTACGCGTTGCTGCGCCCCATGACCTACACCTTCGCGATCGTGGTCATCGGCTCGGTGTACAGCGCCGTGAAGATGAAGAAGTGGGCGCTCCTGCTGATCGCGGTCGGGACGACCGTCGCCGCGGCCGGGTCCAGCGTGATCGGCTCGTCGGTGGACTACCTGTTCCCGGTGCTGTCCGCCGTCGGGGTGCTGCTGATGTACACGGGCTTCCGGACCGTGTCGGCGCCCGCGCGGACCAGCGAACCCGCCACGGCCACCGCGTGAGCCACGTCCGCGTCTACACACGTTCGGGCTGCCACCTCTGCGAGGACGCGATCGCCATCGTCGGTCGTCTGGCCGGGCCCCCGCACACCGTCGAGCTGGTCGACATCGACGCCGACCCCACCATCACCGACGAGTACACGATCCGCGTGCCGGTCGTGGAGGTCGACGGCGAGGAAGTCGCCCAGTACCAGGTGAACGAGGCCGTCCTCGCTGGAGCGCTCGGCGCCTGACCTGTCGGGGAGCGGCCGGCGGGCGCACGATTCGGGGGCTCGGAGCGATGACGATACAGTCACCCATGTGAGTCAACGGCAGATTCCCGAGGCCTCGGTGGCGCGCCTCCCGCTGTACCTCCGCGCCCTGATCGACCGGGCCGAAGCGGGGGTCGAGAGCATGTCCTCGGGCGAGCTCGCCGCGGCCGCAGGCGTCAACTCCGCCAAGATCCGCAAGGACCTGTCCTACCTCGGGTCCTACGGCACTCGGGGCGTCGGCTACGACGTGGAGTACCTGATCGCACAGATCAGCCGTGAGCTCGGGTTGACCCAGGACTGGTCGACCGTGCTGGTCGGGGCCGGGAACCTGGGGCAGGCGCTGGCCAACTACGGCGGCTTCGCCGACCGCGGGTTCCGCATCGCGGCGATCCTCGACGCCGACCCGGCGAAGGTCGGCATGACCGTGGCGGGCGTCGAGGTGCTTCACCAGGACGAGGCCGAGCGGATCATCAAGGAGGAGGACGTCGCCATCGCCATCCTGGCGGTTCCCGGCGACGCGGCGCAGGAGGTTGCCGACCGGCTGGTCGAGGCCGGCGTCACCTCCATCCTCAACTTCGCGCCGGCGGTCATCCAGGTCCCCGAGGGGGTCAGCCTCCGCAAGGTCGACCTGTCGATCGAGCTGCAGATTTTGGCCTACTACGAGCAGCGTCGGCTGGTCAGCGACGACCTCGCCAACGGAGCCGTTCGGCGACACCTCGACGGGCTGCCGGACTGACCGTGGCCGGCCGCACCCCGCTGCTGCTGGACCTCGCCGGTCGGCGGGTCACCTGCGTCGGTGGTGGGCCGGTCGCGGCCGCCAAGGTCGTCCCGCTGGCCGCGGCGGGGGCCGAGGTGCACGTCATCAGCCCGACCTGTCACCCGGACCTGGCGGCCGTCGCCACCCACCACGCCCGCGAGTGGCAACCCGGTGACCTGCACACCACCCCACCCACCTGGCTGGTCGTGGCCGCAACGGGGGTCCGCGAGGTCGACGACGCCGTCCACGCCGAGGCCGAGCACGCCGGGACCTGGTGCCTGCGCATCGACGGTCGTGGCCCGGTGGCCGTGCCGTCGGTGATCCGGGACGAGGACCTGGTGGTCGCGGTGTCGACCGGCGCGCCCGCCCTCACCAAGCGGTTGCGCCAGCACCTCGAGGCGACGCTGGGGGGTCGCTGGGCCGACGCCGCCCGCACCCTCGCCGCGCTGCGCCGCGACCCCGAGGTCCGCGCCGCGCTCGCCGAGGTCTCCCCCGCCGAACGCCGTGACCGGTGGCGCCGCGCCGTCGACGCCGCCCTCGCCACCACGCCCGAGCCCCCCTTCCCCCACACACCCTCCTCCGACACACCCTCCCCCGCGGACGTCCTCCGCGGCTCCTGACGCGTCGACCGGGTCGGGAAAGAGTGACGCCCCCGGGGGGTGGGACCGGGGGCGTCAGGCGGCCGCGCCGTGGGGACGGCTGGCCACCTCTGGCTCAACTGTACGACGAAAACCAACGACACAGGGAGTGCAGCTTGGGGCTGCGCCGGGTGACCGGAGTCATCTTCGGGATCGGTCCGGCGGACGGTCCGTGACGGGCGGCGGCTGTGCCATCCTCACCCCGTGACCTCCTCCACCGTCCCCAACGTCCTGGCCGCCCGCTACGCCTCCCCCGCGATGACCGACATCTGGTCGCCCGAGGGCAAGGTGGTCCTCGAACGACAGCTGTGGCTCGCCGTCCTGCGCGCCCAGCGCGACCTCGGCGTGGACGTGCCCGAGGACGCCATCGCGGCCTACGACGCCGTGGTGGACACCGTCGACCTCGACTCCATCGCCGCTCGCGAACGGGTGACGCGTCACGACGTCAAGGCCCGCATCGAGGAGTTCTCGGCGCTCGCCGGCCACGAGCACGTCCACAAGGGCATGACCTCCCGCGACCTCACCGAGAACGTCGAGCAGCTGCAGGTCCTCCGCGGACTCGAGCTCGTCCGCGACCGCTCGGTCGCCGCGCTCGCACGCATCCAGCGGCTGGCGACCGAACACGCCGAGCTCGTCATGGCTGGTCGGACCCACAACGTCCCGGCCCAGGCGATCACGCTGGGCAAGCGCCTGGCCAACTTCGGTGAGGAGCTGCTGCAGGCCACCGTCCGCCTCGACGAGCTGATCGCGCGGTACCCCCTCCGCGGGATCAAGGGCCCCGTCGGCACCCAGCTGGACCAGCTGGACCTGCTCGGCGGCGCCGACGCCGTGGACCAGCTCGAGCAGCGCGTGGCCGAGCACCTCGGGTTCGCCCGGACCCTCGACAACGTCGGCCAGGTCTATCCCCGGTCGCTGGACCTCGACGTCGTCTCGGCGCTGGTCCAGGTCGCATCCGGGCCGGCCAACCTGGCTCGCACCCTCCGGCTGATGGCCGGCCAGGAGCTGGCCACGGAGGGCTTCAAGCCCGGCCAGGTCGGCAGCTCGGCGATGCCCCACAAGATGAACAGCCGCTCCTGCGAGCGGGTCAACGGGTTCGCCGTGATCCTCTCCGGGCACCTGACCATGGCCACGGGGCTGGTCGGTGACCAGTGGAACGAGGGTGACGTGTCCTGCTCCGTCGTCCGCCGGGTCATGCTGCCGGACGCCTTCATGGCGGTCGACGGGTTGTTCGAGACGTTCCTGACCGTGCTCGACGAGCTCGGCGTCTACCCGGCGGTGATCCAGCGCGAGCTCGACCGGTACCTGCCGTTCCTGGGGACCACGCGCATCCTGGTCGCCGCGGTCCAGCGTGGAGTGGGCCGCGAGGTCGTGCACGAGGTCATCAAGGAGCACGCCGTGGCGGTGGCGCTGGGCATGCGGGAGGAGGGACGGGTCGACAACGACCTGCTCGACCGGCTCGCCGCCGACGACCGCCTGCCCCTGGACCGTGCCGCCCTCGACGACCTGCTCGCCGACCCCGCGGCCTTCGTCGGCGCCGCCCCCCGGCAGGTGGCGGCGTTCGCCAGCACCGTGGCGGAGTGGACGGCGCGGTTCCCCGAGGCCGCCGGCTACACCCCCGGCGACATCCTGTGACGACCGGCCCAGCCCGACCGGTTCACTGCTGACCGGTTCGCTGCTGACCGGTTCGGGGTCGACGGTTCACTGGCGGACGGCGACCGCGTCGGGGCCGACCGTCGACAGCCAGACGGGGTTGCGGCCGGTGGGGACCTCCGCGATCGGCGACATCGCGCCGTCGTCGACCAGTCCGATGACCAGGCGGCGGTCGTCGCCGGTCAGCACGGCCACCGCAACCTCCCGACCGGAGGGGTGCACCACGCCGGCGGCCCGGTCGGCGCCGTCGAGCAGCGGCATCGACGTGCCGTCGGCCAGAACCAGCCTCGAGGTGGTCCCGTTGTCGGTCGTGACGGACACCGTGATCGCACGACCGTCGGCGGATGACGAGTCGACGCCCTGCACCGCGAGGTCGTCCAGCACGCGGGTGACGCCGCGTGTTGCGGGGTCGACGACCAGGCCGCCGGTGACCGTCCCGTCGACACCGGTGGCCCACAGCACGCTGGCCGGCCCCAGCAGCAGGGGCTCGTAGCCGGTCGAGTCCGGGATGACGGTGGCCGTTCCCGCGATCAGGTCGACGACGGCCAGCGCGTCACCGGACACGGCGATGGCGGTGCTGGCATCGGCCGAGGACCGGATCGGCGTCGTCAACGGCACCGACGGCTCCAGCGGAGTGACCGTGCCGTCGACCCCCATGACCCCTGGTGCCTGGCCCAGCAGCAGGACCCGACCGTCCTCCAGCGGGTGGGGCAGGGCCGGCTGCTCGAGCGTGCCGACGACACGTCGGGTGCTGCCGTCGACGGCCTCGACGACGACCTGGCGGTCCGGCGGTGGGCCCACGCTCGCCACCGTCAGGCCCGACTCCGACAGGGCCACCGCGACGGCGTCGAGCGGTCGGACCTCGGCGGTCCGGGTCTGGAGCACCGCGAAACCGTTCGGCACGTCGAGCAGGACCACCGATCCGCTGCGGGACGACGCCACCACCGAGGACCCCGGTGCGACGAGGTCCTCCATGGGGGTCACGGTCCCGGAGTCGAGGCGCAGCATGGTGGTCAGGTCGTCGGGCTCCCACAGCACGGTCGGCCCGTGGATGCCGTCGCCGGGTGCCACCGAGGGCGACGGCGGATCGTCCATCCCGAAGCTGATCAGGGACAGCTGGCCGCTGACGGCGTCGTAGCGCGCGAACCCGTCCGGCAGGGTCCGGATGAGGGCGTGCGAGGCGCCGGGCGCCGCCCACATGCCGACGGCCCCCGGCAGACGGAAGCGCTCGACCTCCTCACCGTCCTCGGTGCGGACGACCACGTCGGTGGCCTCGCGGTTGCCGAGCGGTCCCTCGAGGTGGACCAGGACCGTGTCGCCCGGCGCCGGCGGGGCCATCTCGTCGGCCATGTCGACCGGATCGGGGTTCTCCGGTGTGGGCAGCCCCTGCGGGCCGGGTTCGGTCGCGACGGGGACCTCGGGCGCGCCGGGCCCCGACAGCGCGGTGTCGTCGGAGGCCGACGGCGCCGGGTCGGGGTCGCCCGTGCAGGCCGCCAGCAGCACCATCACGACCAGCACGACGAGGGGAACCAGCGCTCGGAGGCGTGCGGGCGACGACGTCGCCCGATCACCGGCCCTCCCTGTCCGTCCCGTCATCCGGGCCGAGGCTACAGCGGTCCGCCGTCGGGGACGGACCGCCGTCGCACCGCGGTCAGCGTCGTGGTGCGGAGCCGAAGGTCATGGCGAAGTCAGGAGCGCCGATGTGCACCACGGGGGAGGCGCCGGACAGCCACCCGAGGGGGCCGGCAGGGGGGACCTCCCAGGTCGACCGTGTCCGGCGAACACGTCCTCCGGCGCGGATGCGGGAGGCGACCGTCCGCCCGTCGAGGGTCTGCACGACCCGCCCCGGCAGCGGGAACGGCAGGCGCACGTCCGGGCCGCCGGCGGGTTCGACGGCGGCAGCGGCGGCCAGCCCGTCAGCGGTGCTCGCCGACCAGGACCGGTACCCGATGTCGAAGGTGGCCATCTGCTTGGGGATGCCCCACAGGCCACGTCCACCGGCCATGGACACCTCGCTGTCCACCCAGATGTCGGTGATCGACAGCGCCGGACGCAGCCCGTGGCGAACGACGACCGCCGCCAGCAGCTCGTGATAGCCCATTAGTCCGCGTTCGTCGTAGCGCACGAACGCCGTGGCCACGACCGCGCGCCCCGCGACGGTGAGGGGGCGCGTCCCCTTGGGCAGGACCGGCAGCCGGTCGTGGTCGACGTGCCACATCGTGATGGCGCCGGTGCCACGCAGGTCCCACGGTTCGGCGGGGTAGCCGGTCATGCGACACCTCCGGCGGCGGCCGGCACGCCGACCTCCACCAGCTCGTCGAAGTCGACCTCGGCAAGGCGGCGTTCGTACTCCGCGACCAGGCCGGGCCAGTTGGTCGTGATGCGGCCGCCGTCGGTGTACCAGCTCGTGCAGGCGCTCCAGATGCTCTCGCCCAGCCGTTCCTGCATCTCCGCGTCGTAGGCACGTGCGACGTCGGCACGGACGTCGACGCATCCGACCCGGCCAGCGGCGATCGCGTCCACGACCTGGACGATCCAGCCCGCCTGTGCCTCCAGCATCTGGATGATCGAGGAGCCGCCCAGGTTGGTGTTGGGGCCGTACATCACGAAGAGCTGGGGGAACCCCGGCACGGCCAGGCCCAGGTGCGCCCGGGCACCGTCGGCCCACACGTCGTGCAGGTCCAGCCCGTCCCGGCCGGTGACATCGATGCCGTCCAGGAAGCGGGTGGCGGCGAAGCCAGTGCCCCAGATGATCACGTCGACCTCGTGGATCCGGCCATCGGCGGTGCGCAGCCCCTCGGGACGGGTCTCGACGATGTCGTGGGTGACCACGTCGACGTGATCGCGGTCCAGCGCCGGATACCAGTCGTTGGAGAACAGCACGCGCTTGCAGCCGAGCGGATAGTCCGGCACCAGGCGTTCGCGCAGGTCGGGGTCGCGAACCTGCGCCCACAACGTCGCCTGCCAGGTGGCCCGCAGGAGGGGCTGCAACACACCGCCCTGCTCGAAGGAGCGGTTGAACCACTCCGAGAGGCTGCGGGTCAGCCGTCTCCCAACCTGCTGGGTGGCCGGCCACCGCTCGAACGCCCGGTGGTGCAGCCCGGTGTAGGCACGGTCGGGCTTGGGGACGACGTAGGGGGCGGATCGCTGGAACACCGTCATCGCGCCCACGTCGTCGACGATGCCGGGCACGAACTGGATGGCGCTGGCGCCGGTGCCGACCACGGCGACGCGCGTGCCGGTCAGGTCGACGTCGTGCCGCCACCGGGCGGAGTGGAAGGCCGTCCCGGCGAACGTCTCGGCCCCGGGGATGGCGGGGATCGACGGCTGGGACAGCTGGCCGACGGCGGGGACCAGGACGTCGGCCTCGAACCGCTCGCCGGACGCGGTGTCGACATGCCACACGCGGGTGGATTCGTCGAAGGTCGCGGCCGTCACCTCCATGCCGGTCCGCACGTCGGCCAGCACCCCCTCCTCCTCCGCGGTGCGGCGGATGTAGTCCAGGATGTCGGGCTGCTGGCTGTAGCGGCGTGACCAGGTCGGCTGGGGGGCGAAGGACCACGAGTACAACGAGGACGGCACGTCACAGGCTGCCTGCGGGTAGGTGTTGTCACGCCAGACCCCGCCCACGTCGTCGGCCCGCTCGAGGATGGTGACGTCGTGGTGCCCGGCCCGGTGGAGCGCCATCGCGAGGCCGAGGCCCCCGAACCCGGCGCCGATGACGAGGACCCTCGGGGACGTGCGGGCGCGGCTGCGTGGTGTGGTCGGCTCTGCCATGGGAGGACGGTACGGGGGCGAGGTGGCGCCGACGAAGTGAAGAGCGGACAGCTGATCGAGGATTCCGGACAACCTTCGGGCAGGATGGCTTGAGTGCTGCCACTCCAACGACCGGCTGCCCGCGCTCCCGACTTCCCCCGCGGGGTCGGGTCGACGGTGCTGCTCGTCGCCCACGCCGCCGACCGGGGGGTCCCGGTCGAGCAGGTACTGGCCGGGTCGGGGCTGTCCTCGACCGACCTGGTCGACACACATCGACAGGTCACGGCGGGTCAGGAGCTGCGGGTCGTGCGCAACCTGCTGCGCGACGTCGCCCGAGGCGAGTACGCCGCGGAGGGTCGAGCGGTGGGCCGGCGATACCACGTCAGCACGTTCGGCATCTTCGGCTTCGCCCTGCTGTCGAGCGTCACCGTGCTGGACGCGGTCGACGTCGCGCTGCGGTTCTGGGACCTCTCCTTCGCCTTCGCCCTGCCGGTCGTCGAGGCGGAGGAGGGCCGCCTGCTGATCCGGCTGTCGACCGAGGGGATCCCCGACGACGTGGTGGCCTTCGTGCACGGCCGCGACACCGCGGCGATCGAGACGGTGCTCGGTGAGCTCCTGCCCGGTCGGCCGGCCCCGCGGTTCGTCGGCGGCACGCTGGAGGTGGGGCCGGACTACCTGGCAAACCCCCTCCCCCAGGGGGACGCGCGCACCCGGGCGATGTACGAGGGAATGTGCGAGGAGCTCGTGGCGTCCCGGCGGGCCCGGTCCGGCGTCGCCCAGCAGGTTCGGGTGCTGGTCACCCAGCGACTGGCCGAGGGGGCGCCGATGGCGGCGGTGGCCGCAGACCTGGGCATGACCGAGCGGACGCTGCGTCGCCGCCTCGGGGTGGAGGGGACCAGCTACCGGCTGCTGCTGGAGGAGGTCCGCGAGTCCCTGGCCACGGAGATGTTGGCCACCGGTCGGCTGGCGGTGGAGGACGTGGCGCTGCGGCTGGGGTACGCCGAAGCCTCCAGCTTCATCGCCGCCTTCCGCCGGTGGACCGGGCGGACCCCCACTGCCTGGCAGCGCGACCGTCCCTGAGGGGCAGCGTGCCCGTCCCTGAGGGGCAGCGTGCCCAACCGGCCCCGCCGGCCTCCGTCCGGGCGGCCGACCAAGAGGTCGTGTGGCATCCCCTCCTCCTGTGGCTGGGCAAGTCACCCGCTATCGGGTGCGGTGTGCGTTGCCCGCCCGGGCGAGGTGGTGATGCCGCACGGTGGCTTGGGGTGTGAGGGATGGGCGCCCACAGGGGAGGGGGATCGCACACGCCCCCGGTTGGGACGGACCAGCGGCCCGAGGGTGGTCGGCCCCGTCGGTGGACGGACGGCCCCGCCCCCGGGTGATCGGCCCGTGGGGGGCCGGCCCGCCACGGCCTCGTGTGGCATTCCCTCCTCCTGTGGCTGGGCAAGTCACCCGCTATCGGGTGCGGTGTGCGTTGCCCGCCCGGGCGAGGTGGTGATGCCGCACGGTGGCTTGAGGTGTGAGGGATGGACGCCCACGGGGGAGGGGGAACGCACACACCCCCGGTCGGGCCGACCGAGCGGCCCGAGGGTGGCAGCGGTGGCCGGCCGGGACCCGGGTCAGGTGGTGGGGGACGCGGCGATGTCGGTGCGGTGGTGGGCGCCCTGGAAGTCGATCGTGCCGACGCCCATGTAGGCCCGAGCACGGGCCAGGGGGATCGAGCTGCCCGTCGCGCTGACGGCCAGCACACGGCCACCGGCGGTGACGACCTCGTCGTCCCGCTCGGCCGTGCCGGCGTGGAAGACCGTGACGCCGTCGAGCTCGTCGGCGGCATCGAGCCCGGTGATCGGCAGGCCCTTCGGGTAGCTCGCGGGGTAGCCCTCGCTGGCCATCACCACCGTCACGCAGGCGTCGTCGCCGAACGTGACTGGCTCGGCCGCGGTCAGGTCACCCCTCGCGCAGGCCAGGAGCAGCAGGCCGAGGTCGCTGGTCAGGCGGGGCAGCACGACCTGCGTCTCGGGGTCACCGAACCGTGCGTTGTACTCGATGATCTTCGGCCCGTTGCTGGTGAGGGCAAGCCCCGCGTACAGCACGCCGACGAACGGGGTGCCCCGCCGGGCCATCTCGTCGATGACGGGCTGCAGCGCCCGGGCGTGGATGTCGGCGACCATGTCCGGGCCGACGGCGGGGACCGGCGAGTAGGCGCCCATGCCGCCGGTGTTCAGGCCTTCGTCGCCGTCCAGCGCACGCTTGAAGTCCTGCGCCGGCTCCAGCGGGACCACGCGCGTGCCGTCGGACAACCCGAACAGCGAGCACTCGGGGCCGTCGAGGAACTCCTCGATCACTAGCGCCGCGCCGGCGTCGCCGAAGACCCGGTCGACAAGGGCGTCGTCGATGGCCTGCTCGGCCTCGGCGCGGTCGGCGCAGATCCGCACACCCTTGCCCGCGGCGAGGCCGTCGGCCTTGATCACGTAGGGCGGGGCGTAGGCGTCCAGGGCCCGCTTGGCCTCGGTGGGGTCGGTGCCGCTCCAGTACCCGGCGGTCGGCACCCCCGCGGCCTGCATGACCTCCTTGGCGAAGGTCTTGGATCCCTCGAGTCGTGCCGCAGCGGCCGTGGGACCGAACGCGGTGATGCCCGCCTCGGTCAGCGCGTCGACGACGCCGGCGACCAGCGGCGCCTCGGGGCCGACGACCACGAGGTCCGCCTCGACCTCGCGGGCCAGGTCCACGACAGCGACGGGGTCCTCGGCATCGACCGGACGCCGCTCGGCAACGCCGTCGACCCCGACGTTGCCGGGAGCGCAGACGACGTGGTCGACCGAGGCCGACCGGGCCAGCGCCCAGGAAAGGGCATGTTCGCGGCCACCGCCGCCGATCACGAGTACGCGCATGGCCGCCGATGATGGCATGCCGTGGCGCAGTGGACCGCCTGCTCGGCGGGTGGGAGTCGGGGGCGACGGCGGGTGGGTGCCGAACCACGTGTGTGCGGCCACCGGGAATGAAAGTTGTTCATTCACACATGGGATTCAACTTCTCGTGAACAAATGTCTTGACTATGGCAACAGGGCGGCCCTAGTTTGTCGTGTTAATCACGAAACAAGGCCCGACCGCCGCCAGGTCGGACAAGTCGCCGTCGTGAGAGCCGACACGAGAGGTACGCCCGTCATGAGTCGATTGCTGCTGCTTGGAAGCCTGCTGGTCGCCGTCCTGTCCGCCGTGTGGATCGGGGCAGCGCCCCAACCCGCGCTGGCCCAGGACGACGGCATCGACGTCCTGGTCTTCAGCAAGACCGCTGGATTCCGCCATGGGTCGATACCCGCCGGCATCGCGGCGATCGAGCAGATGGGCGTCGACAACGGTTGGACCGTCGACACGACCGAGGACGGGGCTGACTTCACCGACGCCAACCTCGCCAACTACGACGTCGTGGTGTGGCTGAGCACCACCGGTGACGTGCTGGACGACAGCCAGCAGGCCGCGTTCGAGCGTTACATCCAGGGAGGCGGCGGCTACGCCGGCATCCATGCGGCGTCCGACACCGAGTACGACTGGGCGTGGTACGGCGACCTCGTGGGCGCCTACTTCGAGGGGCACCCGCCGGGGACACCGACCGCCGAGGTCGAGGTTGCCGACGCGGTGCACCCGTCGACGGCCCACCTCGACGCCGAATGGGTGCGGACCGACGAGTGGTACAACTACCAATCCAACCCGCGCGGTGACGTGCATGTCCTCATGACGCTGGACGAGGAGACCTACAGCGGCGGGGGCATGGGCGCCGACCACCCGATCGCGTGGTGCCAGGACTACGACGGGGGTCGCTCCTGGTACACCGGCGGTGGCCACACCGACGCCAGCTTCAGCGAGCCCGACTTCGTCACCCACATCGAGCAGGGCATCCGGACCGCCGCCGGGGTCGTCCCCGCCGACTGTGGTGCGACCGTTAAGGACCAGTTCGAGCGTGTCGTGCTCGACGACGGCACCCAGAACCCGATGAAGGTCGACGTCGCCAACGACGGGCGCGTGTTCTACCTCGAGCGCGATGGCCGCCTGCGCATGTGGGATCCCGAGACCGAGATCCCCACGACCGTCGGCACGCTGGACGTCTACCAGGGGCAGGAGGACGGGCTGCTCGGCATCGCGCTGGACCCCGACTTCGACACCAACGGTTGGATCTACCTCTACTACTCCGCCCCCGGCAACGTGCCCTGCACCGATGCCGACCCCGACGCCAACGTCTGCGGCGCCGGGCAGCTGTCCCGGTTCACCTTCGTCGACGGCCAGCTCGACGTGGCGTCCGAGGCGAAGCTGCTGGAGGTGGTGGTCCAGCGTGACGAGTGCTGCCACGCCTCGGGCGACCTCGACTTCGACGAGTCCGGAAACCTCTACCTGTCCACCGGCGACGACACGAACCCGTTCAACTCCGACGGCTACTCCCCCCACGACGAGCGGGACGGCCGCTCCACGTGGGATGCGCAGCGCACCTCGGGCAACACCAACGACCTGCGCGGCAAGGTCCTGCGGATCCACCCCGAGGACAACGGCACCTACAGCATCCCTGCGGGCAACCTGTTCGACGAGGCCGCCGACACCGATGACCGGACCCGTCCCGAGATCTGGGCGATGGGCTTCCGCAACCCCTTCACCATCAACTGGGACCCCGTCCACGACCGGCTGACCGTCGGTGACTACGGCCCGGATGCCGGCAACGCCAACGCCAACCGTGGTCCGGACGGACGCGTGGAGTGGCTCGCCATCGACCAGGCCAGCAACCAGGGCTGGCCCTACTGCCATGGGCCGAACTCCGCCTACCGGGACTACGACTTCGCGACGGGTACCTCCGGTCCGGCCTTCGACTGTGATGCGCCGGTCAACGACTCGCCGAACAACACTGGCCTGACCAACCTCCCGCCGGCACAGCCAGCCACGCTGTGGTGGGGAAAGAGCACGACGGGCGTCCCGGTCATAGGCACCGGTGGTGCCCCCGGCGCAGGCGGGATCCTCGAGTACGACCCGGCCACCAGCGCACCAGACGGCCTGCCGCCCTACTACGACGGTGTCGCGCTGCTCATGGAGTGGAACACCGGTGACATCTACGAGGTCCACTCCGATGACGCCGGTGCCATCACCGAGGTCGCGCCCTGGCTCGACGACGAGACCTTCCTCCGCCCTCACCACATGAAGGTCGGCCCCGACGGCGCGGTCTACCTGATCGAGTGGGGCTCGGGCTTCGGCGGCAACAACGCCGACAGCCGGATCTCCCGGATCGGCTACACGGGCGGTTCGTTCCGCCCCGTCGCCGTGGCAACGGCCACGCCGGACAACGGCCCGCTCCCGCTGCAGGTCAGCTTCTCCAGCGAGGGATCCAGGGCGGTTGCCGCTGGGGCCACCCTCGTCGGGTATGCCTGGGACTTCGACGGCGACGGCACCACCGACTCGACCGACCCGAACCCCACGACGACCTACACCGAGGCCGGTAGCTACACGGCCAGCCTGACCGTCACCGACGACCAGGGCGCGGTCGGCGTGACCGCCGTCACGGTGACCGCAGGAAACACGCGCCCGGAGGTCGTCATGGACACCCCCGTCGAGGGTGGGTTCGTGGACTTCGGTGACTCCGTAGCGTGGTCCGCCACCGTCACAGACTTCGAGGACGGCACGTCGGGCACGGAGATCGACTGTGCCGATGTCGATGTCCGGCTGCTGCTGGGCCACGACGAACACGCCCACGCCCTTGAGAACACCACCGGGTGCGAGGGGATCTTCAACACCACGCGTGACTCGGGTCACGGTGCCAGCGAGAACCTCTTCTACGTCCTCGAGGCCTCCTACATCGACGCTGGTGGGGACGGTGTCCCGTCGCTGAGCGACAACGACGTCGTCGTCCTCCAGCCCAAGCGCCGTCAGGCGGAGCACTTCGACGACTCCTCCGGCACCTCCACCGTGCGCGACCTCGAAGGCGCGCAGGGCGGCAACCGGGTCGAGATGGTCCCCGGCGCCTGGTTCTCGTTCGATCCCGTGAACCTGACCGGCATCGACAGCCTTCGCGTCCGCTACAGCGGCACCGCGGACGGCGCCACCCTCGAGCTCCGCAAGGGTGCGGTCGACGGCCCCGTCGCTGCCACCGTGCCGCTCCCCGCCACCGGCGCCCTCACCAGTTACCAGCTCACCGACGGCGTGGCCGTGACCGACCCCGGAGGCACCGACACCTACTACCTGGTGGCCACCGGCGCCAACGTCGCGATCGACGAGCTGTTCTTCGATGGACAGGGTGTGGCCGACAACGCCGCCCCGGTGGTGACCGCGACTGCCGACGTGACGTCTGGCAACGCGCCGCTGACCGTTGCCTTCGACGGAACGGCCAGCGACCCCGACGACGATGCCCTGACCGGGTACGCCTGGAGCTTCGGTGACGGCGCCACTGCCGACACCGAGGACGCAACCCACACCTACACCGAGCCGGGCGAGTACGTGGCCAGGCTGTCGGTCACCGACGAGCGTGGGGCGACGGGCTTCACCGACGTCACCATCACGGTGGCCCCGACACCCGAGCCGCCGGCCTGCCTGACGGACGCCTCCGACGACTTCGACGGCACGTCCCTGGACCTGACGCGGTGGAGCGAGATCGTCCGCCACGACGACACCCAGTACAGCGTGGTTGACGGTCAGCTGGTCCTCACCCTGAGCGACGGCGACCTGTACCAGGGCACCAACACCGCCGGCAACGTCCTGCTGCAACCCGCCCCGTCCGGCCCGTTCACCATCACCACACAGGTGACGGTCAACCCGACCGAGACCTACCAGCAGGCAGGCCTCATCGTCTACGGCGACGACGACAACTACACCAAGCTCGACCTCGTCTACAACGGCAACCGCGCCATCGAGTTCATCAACGAGGTCGCCGCGTCGGCGCGCAACGCCGGCCAGGACAACACCGGAGCCCTGCCCGGGGACTTCCCCTCGACCTTCCAGCTGCGCATCACCTCCGATGGCGCACAGCTGACGGCCGCGTACTCGGCCGATGGCGGTGCCAACTGGACCGACGTGGGTCGTCCTGCAGCCCTCCCGGCCAACCCCCGGATGGGCATCCTCGCCCTGACGGGCAACAACACCGCCGCCAACATCGACGCGACCTTCGACTTCTTCCACGTCACCTCTCCCAGCGACGGACCGATCAGCGTGTCCGACGAGTTCGAGGGTGATGACCTGGACCGCTGTCGCTGGAGCGAGATCGTGCGGCCCGAGCCCGAGCACTGGTCGGTCGCCGATGGCGCCCTGACCCTCACCACCCAGCCCGGTGACATCTACACCGGGGGCAGCGGCAACCCGCCGAACTTCATCCTCCAGCCCATGCCGGAGGAGGACTGGACCATCGAGACCCACATCTCCAGCGCCGAGCTGCTCGGCCGCTACCAGCAAGCCGGCCTGCTTGCCTACGTCGACGACGACCACTACGTGAAGTTCGACCTGGTCGCCGGCGGCCAGGAACAGGGCGTCGAGCGGCTGGAGCTCCGCAGCGAGCTCGGCGGCGCGATCCAGAACCCGCAGCCGCAGGTCAACACGACCGCGACCGCGGTCACGCTGCGCCTGACCAAGGACGGGGACTCCTTCATCGGGTCCTACTCATTCGATGAGGGAGCGACCTGGACCGACATGGCGGAGGCCGTGACCAACACGGCTCTGGCAGAGGAGGAAGCGTCCTTCGGCATCTACACCCTGGGCGTCAACCAAGCGAACGACACCCCCATCGACCCGGTGGACGTGGACTTCGAGTACTTCCGCCTCCTCGGTGAGAACGCCGACGAGACCGCGCCCACCGTCGACCTCTCCCTCCGTGGCGAGATCACCGGTGAGATGGGTCCGGCCGGCAACACCCTGCCCGACGTCAGCGGGACCGCGACGCTGACCCGCGACGACAACGGCACGACCGTCACCGTCGACGTACAGGGCTTCGCCGCGAACACCACCTACCGCGCACACCTCCACGAGGGGTACTGCGGTGACGGCGGTGGCCACTACCAGGACGTGCCCGGTGGTGCGGAGACCCCGCCCAACGAGCTGCACCTCTCCTCGACCCAGGACCCGATGGCGGGCCTGCAGTCCAACGCCTCCGGGGCCATCTCCGGTCAGGGCAGCGCTGCATGGATCGCACGCAGCGAACCCCTGTCGGTGATGATCCACGAGGACCAGTCCCCCGGGCTGCCAGTGGCCTGTGCCAGCTTCGACGCCTACGGTCCCCAGACCCTGATCCTGTCCGCTGACGACGGCGACGGCTCGGGCGTGGACACCATCGAGTACCAGCTCGACGGTGGCGACTGGACCGCCTACGACACTCCGCTGACCGTGGACGCCCCCGGCACCCACACCGTGGCGTTCCGCGCCACCGACCTGGCGGGCAACACCTCCGAGGAAGGGACCTTCGAGTTCACCATCCCGGAGCCCGACGAGACCGCCCCCGTGGCATCGATCGAGCTCGACCCCGAGCCCGACGAGAACGGCGAGGTCATCGACGGTCCCGTCGACGTGACCCTCTCCGCCACCGACCCGACCGCCACGGTCGACGTCATCGACAACGACTTCGACCCACGGACCACGACCATCAGCGCTGGCGAGTCCGTCCTGTGGACCTGGACCGGCAACCAGGAGCACAACGTCCAGGCCGACGACGGCAGCTTCGCGTCGCCGACCCAGACGGCTGGCACCTTCGCCCACGCCTTCGACACGCCGGGTACCTACGAGTACTTCTGCGGCATCCACTCCACCGCGAGCGGCAGCGCCCAGAACGGCACCGTCGTCGTGGAACCGGCCGCTGGACCCGCTGGCGAGCTGACCATCGAGTACCGGGTGGACGACCCGTCCGGTGACTGGGTCACCTACACCGACACCTTCGAGGTCGCTGGCCTCGGGGAGCACACCGTCGAGGCGCGGGCGACCGACAGCGCCGGCAACGTCTCCGACGTGGTGACGCGGACCTTCACCATCGTGGAGGAGGTCATCGAGGACACGACGCCGCCGACGGCCACCCTGGGCCTGCGCGGTGACGCCAGCGGGGACATCAGCTCCATCGAGGGGCGGACCACGCTGGACATCACCGGCACGGCAACCCTGACCCGCAGCGACAGCGGCACCGACGTGACGCTGACCGCCGCTGGTTTGACGCCGGGCACCACCCACCCCTCCCACCTGCACTTCGGCACCTGCGCCGATCCGGCAGGGCACTACGCCGATGACCCCAGCGGCCCGGGCACCCCGCCCAACGAGCTGTGGCTGTCCTCGACCGCCGACCCCACCGCGGGCCTGACGGTCGGCCCGGACGGCACGGTCACCGGCACCGGTTCCGCCGACTGGATCGCCCGTGCGGTGGACCTGTCGATCATGATCCACGACGCCGAGGCGCCCGGCCTGCCGATCGCCTGCGTCACCCTCGACCAGTTCGGGCCGCAGACCGTGGTGCTGGACGCCGAGGACGACCTGTCCGACGTCGACTCCATCGAGTACCGCCTCGACGGCGGTGACTGGACCACCTACTCCGCACCCTTCGCGGTGGACGCCGCCGGCGACCACACCGTGGAGTACCGGGCCACCGACACCGCCGGGAACACCAGCGACGTCGCGACCTTCGCGTTCACCGTGGTCCTCCCGGACACCGACGCCCCGACCACCACCGCGTCCCTGAACCCCCAGCCCGACGAGAACGGTGAGGTGACCACCCCCGTTCGGGTGACCCTGACCGCCGACGACGGCGAGGGCGAGGGCGTGGACCGCATCGAGTACCGCGTCGACGATCCCTCCGGGGAGTGGACGACTTACACCGACTCCTTCGTGGTCCCCGGCATGGGCGAGCACACCGTGGAGTTCCGTGCGATCGACCTGGCCGGCAACGTGGAGGAGACCCAGAGCGTCACCTTCACCCGCGTCCAGAGGACACCCCCCGGCCAGGGCGGCAACCCCGGTAACCCCGGTAACCCCGGCAACCCGGGCAACCCCGGCAACAGCGGGACCACCGCCGGTGGCGTGGACCACTCCGACTACGAGGGCGACGACCCCTACGGGTTCGGCGAGTTCATCGCCGGCTGGGACATGACCGCAGGCGGCACCCTGACCGTCACCACCGACGAGACGGGCCGGATCTGCCTGGTCCACGTCGACGAGACCGGAGCGGCCACGACCGTGCGCTGCACCGACGACGACGCGTCCTTCGCACAGGACGAGGCGATGCGCCAGCTGACCATCCCGGTCCAGCCCGGTGGTCGCGTCCTGGCCTACCGGGTCGACACCGCAGCCCTGCGGGTGACCGACAGCGACCGCATCGGCACGGCCATCCAGGCCTCCCGGTCCGGATGGGACAGCGCAGACCAGGTCGTGCTGGCCACCGCCGGTGGCTTCGCCGACGCCCTGGCGGCCGCACCGCTGGCCGGCCAGCTCGACGCCCCGCTCCTGCTGAGCTGGACCGACGAGCTGGACCCGCGTGTCCTCGAGGAGATCCAGCGCCTGGGTGCCACCCAGGTCGTGCTCCTCGGTGGCGAGGCGGCCCTGTCCAACGGCGTGGAGGCCACGCTCCGCGAGGCCGGCCTGCAGGTCAGCAGGCTCGCCGGTGCCAGCCGGACGGAGACGGCGCGTGCCGTCGCCGCTCGGATGGGCGGTGCGACCAGCGGACTGGCCGTGGTGGCCTCCGGTGGCTCCTTCGCCGATGCCCTGGCGATCGCCCCGATCGCCGCGGCCCAGGGGCTCCCGATCTACCTGACCGGTGGAGAGGGGCTCAGCCCGGAGACGTTGCAGGCGATGGTGGATCATCAGGTCCGCCGGGTCCTGATCGTCGGTGGCACGGCGGTCGTCGGTGACGACGTCGTCGACCAGCTGGCCGCCAACGGGATCGAGCTGACCGCCCGACTGGGCGGTGCCAACCGCTACGAGACCGCGACGACCATCCTCGGATGGGCGGTGGACGGCGGTGCTGACGTGACCGAGATGATGGTCGCGACCGGCGCCGACTTCCCCGATGCACTCGCAGCCGGTGCCTACGGTGCTCGGACCGACCGTTTGTTGTTGCTGGTCGACGGAGGCCAGCCGCTGGACGGTCAGCCGGCCGCCTCGTTCCTCGCTGGGGACGGGTCGGGAACCGAGCTGCTGGTCCTGCTGGGCGGGGAATCCGTCCTTCCCGCCGGCCTCCAGGAGGCGCTCGCCGCGGCCCTGCGGTAATTCGATCGGGGCGGGGGTTGACTTCGGTCAGCCCCCGCCCCTATTTTGTTGTCTGCATCACGAAAGGGCCGAAAGATCTTGGGAGCCGGAACCAACCGTGACTCCGTGCGTCAGCAGAACCTGAGCACGGTACTCGGACAGGTCCACCGCGCAGGGCAGCTGTCCCGCGCGGCGTTGACGACATCGACCGGGCTGAACCGTTCGACGATCCGAACCCTCGTCGCCGAGCTCGAGCAGCGCCACCTGGTCGTCGAGGGGGACGCGGTCGTCACCGGCTCGCCCGGGCGTCCCTCCCCGGTCGTCGCGGCCCGCGGTGACGGGGCGGTGGTTCTGGCGGCGGACGTGAAGGTCTCCCGGATCGTCTTCGCCGTGGTCGGCCTCGGTGGGACCGTCCACCGCCGGGTCGAGGTCCCGCTCACCGCCGACAGCCGCGGTGTCGCCGCGACCCTCGACCACATCGTCGAGCTCATCGGCGCCGCGCTCGCCGACGCCCCCGACCTGCACCTGGTCGGGCTCGGCGTCTCCGTGGCGGGCATCGTCCGGGTGGCCGACGGGTTCGTCCACCTCGCCCCGAACCTGGGCTGGACCGACGTGCCCCTCGGGGACCTGCTCGCCAGCCGGCTCGCCGAGGAGCTCGGGCTGGCCGACCTCGACGTGGTCGTCGGCAACGAGGCCGACCTGGGCGCCCTGGCCGAGCACATCCGGGGCGCCGGCAGCGGCACCCGCGACATGGTCTACGTCTCCGGCGAGATCGGCGTCGGCGGCGGGGTGGTCGTCGACGGACGTCCCCTCGTCGGCCGCAGCGGCTACGCCGGCGAGATCGGACACATGGTCGTCAACCCCGACGGCCTGCCCTGCCACTGCGGCTCCCTGGGATGCTGGGAGACCGAGATCGGCCAGCGAGCGCTGCTGCGCCACATGGGCTGGGCCGACGGTGGTGACCACGAGGCCGTCGAGGCGATCATGCGCGAAGCCGCGGCCGGCAGCCAGCGGGCGCTCGACGCCTTCGCCCAGGTGGGTACGTGGCTCGGCATCGGGCTGGCCAGTCTCATCAACATCCTCAACCCGCAGCGAGTGGTGCTCGGCGGGGTATTCGCCCGGGCCTTCTCCTACCTGATCGACGCCGCCCGGATCGAGGTCGACCGCCGGTCCCTCGGGCCGGCCCGTGCGGTCACGGCCATCACCCCAGCCACGCTCGGCGAGGACTCCTCGTTGATCGGTGCGGCCGAGCTGGCGCTCACCCCGGTCCTGGCCGACCCGACCCTGGTCGCCCTGCACGACGACGTCGATGTCGCCGCCACGGCGTCCTGACCGACGACACCCACCCTCCCCTTCACGACACAACCGACACCCAAGGAGACAACCAACATGGGCCGACCATTCACGCTGTTCACCGGTCAGTGGGCCGACCTGCCGCTCGAGGAAGTCGCACGGCTGGCTTCGGAGTGGGGCTACGACGGCCTCGAGCTCGCCTGCTGGGGTGATCACTTCGAGGTCGACAAGGCGATGGCCGACGACGGCTACATCCAGGGTCGCAAGGACCTGCTCGCCAAGTACGACCTGAAGGTCTTCGCGATCTCCAACCACCTCGTCGGGCAGGCCGTCTGCGACAGCCCGATCGACGAGCGCCACGAGGGCATCCTCCCGGCCCGCATCTGGGGCGACGGCGAGGCCGAGGGCGTCCGCCAGCGCGCCGCAGAGGAGATGAAGGACACCGCCCGGGCCGCCGCCGCGCTGGGCGTGGACGTGGTCGTCGGGTTCACCGGGTCCTCCATCTGGCACACGGTCGCCATGTTCCCCCCGGTCCCGCAGGAGATGATCGATCGCGGCTACGCCGACTTCGCCGAGCGCTGGAACCCCATCCTCGACGTCTTCGACGAGGTCGGGGTCCGCTTCGCCCACGAGGTCCACCCCTCGGAGATCGCCTACGACTACTACACGACCAAGGCGACGCTGGAGGCCATCGGCCACCGCGAGGCGTTCGGCCTGAACTGGGACCCGTCCCACATGGTGTGGCAGGGCATCGACCCCGCGAACTTCATCCTCGACTTCGCCGACCGGATCTACCACGTGGACTGCAAGGACGCGAAGGTGAACCGGCCCGATGGTCGCCGTGGCCGCATGGGCTCGCACCTCCCCTGGTCGGACCTTCGTCGTGGCTGGGACTTCGTGTCCGTCGGCCGTGGTGACGTCAACTGGGAGGAGTGCATCCGTGCCCTCAACGAGATCGGCTACGACGGTCCGATCTCGGTGGAGTGGGAGGACGCCGGCATGGACCGCCTGCAGGGCGCCCCCGAGGCCCTCGAGCTGCTCAAGACCCTCAACTGGGACAAGCCGACCGGCTCCTTCGACGACGCGTTCGGGAGCGACAGCTGATGGCGGGCGTGACCAGCGACGGGCGACTCAACGTCGCGATGATCGGCTACAGCTTCATGGGCCGCGCCCACGCGCAGGCCTGGAGCACGGTCGGTCGGCACTTCGACCTGCCCGTCAAGCCGCACATGAAGGTCGTGGTCGGCCGGTCCGCGGAGAAGGTCGAGGAGGCGCGCGCCAAGCTCGGCTTCGAGGAGGCCGCGACCGACTGGCGCGAGGTCGTCGCGCGTGACGACATCGACATCGTCGACATCTGCACGCCCGGGAACAGCCACCACGAGATCGCCATCGCGGCGCTGGAGGCCGGCAAGCACGTCATGTGCGAGAAGCCCCTGGCCAACACCGTGGAGGAGGCGCAGGCCATGGCCGACGCCGCGGCGAAGGCCCGGGTCAACGGCGTCCGCTCGA
Organism: Euzebya rosea; assembly: GCF_003073135.1. Lineage (NCBI taxonomy): Bacteria > Bacillati > Actinomycetota > Nitriliruptoria > Euzebyales > Euzebyaceae > Euzebya > Euzebya rosea. The sequence continues at coordinate 13,029 of NZ_PGDQ01000008.1, read as the reverse complement.
TGGTGGCCTTCAACTACCGCCGCGTCCCGGCGCTCGCCCACGCCAAGCAGCTCATCGAGCAGGGTGTCATCGGCGAGATCCGCCACATCCGTGCGGTGTACCTGCAGGACTGGATCGTCGACCCCGAGTTCCCGCTCGTGTGGCGCCTCCAGTCCGACCTGGCGGGCTCCGGTGCGCTGGGCGACATCGGTGCCCACATCATCGACCTGGCCCAGCACCTGACCGGCGCCACGGTCACAGAGCTCACCGGGCACACCCACACCTTCGTGACCGAACGCCCGCTGGCGGAGGGGTCCGACGGCCTGTCGGCCACCGGCAGCGGCGGTCCGGGGGCGGCGGAGCCCCCTCGGGAGATGGGGCCGGTGACGGTCGACGACGCTGCGCTGGTGATCGCCCGGATGTCCGACGGCGCGCTGGCCACCTTCGAGGCCAGCCGGTTCGCCACGGGACGCAAGAACGGCCTGCGCATCGAGCTGAACGGATCGAAGGGCAGCATCGTCTTCGACCTCGAGCGCCTGAACGAGCTCGAGCTCTTCACCGTCGACGGCACCCCCGCGACGGAAGGCTTCCGCCGCATCCTCGTCACCGAGGGCGACCAGCCCTACATGGCGGCATGGTGGCCGCCCGGCCACATCATCGGCTGGGAGCACAGCTTCGTCCACGAGGTCCGCGACTTCGCGGTCGCGATCGCCGAGGGCACGGACCCGCAACCGGGGTTCGCCGAGGGACTGCAGGTCCAGCACGTCCTCGACGCCGTCCAGGCGGCGTCCGACCAGCGCGGCTGGGTGTCCGTTGCGCCCGGGTGACCTCGGCATCGGTCGTGGGCGCTCGACCGCCCACACCCTTTCGAGGAGGAGTCCCTATACTTTGTTGACCGATCAGTCCAAAGTATTTAGTTTACTTGCACAACCTACTAGGGAAGTAGAAAGGACGAGCTGGTGAGCCGACCACTGCTCGAGATGCACGGCATCGTCAAGGAGTTCCCCGGCGTCCGTGCCCTCGACAACGTCGACCTCGACGTTCGTCAGGGCGAGGTCCACTGCCTGCTGGGCCAGAACGGCGCCGGCAAGTCCACCCTGATCAAGGTCCTGGCGGGTGCCCACACCCCCGACGAGGGACGGATCGTCTGGCAGGGCGAGGACGTGTCCTTCGCCCATCCGATCGACGCGCTCGGCCACGGCCTGGCCACGATCTACCAGGAGCTCGACCTCGTCGACGGCCTGTCGGTGGCCGACAACATTTTCCTGGGCCACGAACACGCCCGCGGCGGGTTCGTCAGCCGGGGTGAGACCCACCGGGCCGCCGCCGCGCTGCTGGCCCGCCTCGGCCACCCCGAGATCAAGCCCGGTCGCGAGCTGGGGTCGCTGACCCCGGCCGGCAAGCAGATCACCAGCATGGCGCGGGCCCTGTCCTACAACGCCCAGCTGATCGTCATGGACGAGCCGTCGGCGGTGCTCGACGGTGACGAGGTCGGCAACCTCTTCCGCGTCATCAAGGAGATCACCAACGAGGGCGTGGCCGTCGTCTACATCTCCCACCGCCTGGAGGAGATCCGCGAGATCGGCGACAGGGTCACCGTGCTCAAGGACGGCCGCACCGTCGCGCAGGGCCTGCCGGTGGCCGACGTCACGACCCGCGAGGTCGTCTCGCTGATGACCGGCCGCGACATCGAGTTCGTCTTCCCGGACCGTCCCACCGACGCCATCGACACGGGCGCGCCGCTCCTGCAGGTCGAGGGGCTCACCCGCAAGGGCGAGTTCGCCGACGTCTCCTTCGACGTGCACCCCGGCGAGATCCTCGGCCTGACCGGGCTCGTCGGCGCGGGCCGCTCGGAGATCCTCGAGACCATCTACGGGGCCCGCACCGCCGACGAGGGCAGCGTGACCCTCGACGGGACGCGCATGCGCGCCGGGTCGGTGACCGCTGCGGTCGCGGCCGGCATGGGCCTGTGCCCGGAGGAGCGCAAGGCCCAGGCGCTGGTGCTCGGTGACACGGTGATCCGCAACGTGTCGCTGGCGACGCTCGCTCGCTACTCCAGGGGCGGCATGATCGGCGCCGAGGCCGAACGCGAGGACGTCGAGAAGCTGACACGCGACCTCGACGTGCGCCCGGCCGACGGACGCCGCGCCGTCCGCACCCTCTCCGGCGGCAACCAGCAGAAGGCCGTCCTTGCCCGCTGGCTGCTGCGCGAGTGCAAGGTGCTGCTGCTCGACGAGCCCACCCGCGGCGTCGACGTCGGCGCCCGCAGCGAGCTGTACCAGCTGGTCCGTGACCTGGCCGACAGCGGTGTCGCCGTGGTCATGGTCTCCAGCGAGGTGCCCGAGGTGCTGGGCCTGGCCGACCGCGTGCTCGTCGTCCGCGACGGCCGCATCGTCCACGAGAGCGCCGCCACCGACCTCACCGAAGCCGACGTGCTGGACCTCGTCATGGAGGGCCACGCGGCATGAACACCACGACCGACACAACAGGAACAGAGCCGACGATGCTGACCGACGACCCCGCACACGTCACCGACGCCGAGGCGATCCAGGCCGAGGGCAGCGCCCGCGCCAGGCTGGGCGGCGCGATGGGCCGGATGGGCAACCTCGGACTGGTCGGGGCGATCGTCCTCGTGGCCCTCGTCGGAGCGGTCACGGCCCCCGAGAACTTCCTCACCAGCGACAACCTGCTGACCATCCTCCGACAGGCCGCCGTCATCGGCGTCGTCACCGTCGGCATGACCTTCGTCATCATCGGCGGGGGCATCGACCTGTCGGTCGGCGCGCTGGTCGCGCTGGCCTCGGTGTGGGCGACAACCGGGGCCACCCAGCAGTTCGGCGTCCTCGGCATGGTCGGCGTGGCGCTGCTGGTCGGCACCCTCGCCGGGCTGGTCAACGGGGTGCTGATCGCCTACGGACGCGTGGTGTCGTTCATCGCGACGCTCGCCATGCTCGTGTCCGCGCGGGGCCTGGCCGCCAACATCTCCAACAAACGCGTGCAGCTCGTCGAGGTCCAGAGCTTCACCCGGATCAGCCAGGGCGACTTCCTGGGCCTGCCGAACCTCGTCTGGGTCGTCGGCATCGTCTTCGTCATCGGCTGGGTGCTGCTGAACCGCACGACCTTCGGTCGCCACACCTTCGCCATCGGTGGCAACGTGGAGGCCGCTCGCCTGGCCGGCATCAACATCCGCCGGCACACGATGATGCTGTACGGCCTGTCGGGCCTGTGCACCGGCATCGGCGCGATCCTGATCGCGGCCCGCACCACGACGGGGTCCAGCACCCACGGCGAGCTCTACGAGCTCGACGCCATCGCCGCGGTGATCATCGGCGGCACGCTGCTGACCGGCGGCAAGGGCACGATCGTCGGTTCGGCGCTGGGCGTGTTCATCTTCACGCTGCTGCAGAACGTGTTCGCCCTCAACAACCTCTCCACCGATCTCCAGAACATCGCCAAGGGTCTGATCATCGTGGCCGCTGTTCTGCTGCAGATGCGGTCCGGGCGCGACCGCGCCTGACCCGTCGGTGGGGTCGTCACCACGACGGCACCCGCCAGTCGTCCCCCAGTCCCACCTGCTCGATTCGCCGAGCCGGTCCACCCATGCCAGTCCACCGTCCAGTTCTCGCATGCCAGTCCAGGCGTGCCAGTCACGAGCCACACAACGACAGAGGAGCCAGAGCAATGACCGAGCCAACCACTTCCCGCTTCGGGCTGATGCGCCTGATGGCGGCGATGATCGCCGTCCTGCTGCTGCTGACCGCCTGCACCGGCGACGGCACCAGCGACGACGAGACCACCGACGGCGACAGCGAGACCTCCGAGGCGACGTCCGACGCCGACTCCGGTGAGGGCGACGCCACCGGTGCGGCCGAGGAGTCCGGCGAGCCGGTCACCATCGGCTTCTCCGCCCCCGCAGCCGACCACGGCTGGATCGCAGCCATCACCGAGAACGCCCAGGCCGCGGCCGACGAGTACGACGACGTGACCCTGGAGGTCACCGAGGGCACCAACGACGTCAACCAGCAGATCGCCCAGGTCGAGACGCTGATCAACTCCGGCGTCGACGCCCTGGTCATCCTGCCCTTCGAGGGCCAGGCCCTGACCCAGGTCGCCCAGCAGGCCATGGAGGCCGGCATCCCGGTCGTCAACCTCGACCGCGTCTTCTCCAGCCCGCAGGCCTACCGGACCTACATCGCCGGTGACAACTACGGCATGGGCGTCAGCGCCGGCAACTACATCGGCCAGCGCCTGACCGACGAGGGCGTGACCGACCCGGTCATCGCCGAGATCGCCGGTATCGACAACCTGCCCCTCACCCAGGACCGCAGCCAGGGCTTCGCCGACGCGCTGGCCACCTTCGGCTTCGAGGTCTCCGCCCGTCAGGCTGCGGAGTTCACCGTGGAGTCCGGCCAGGCCGTGACCGCCAACCTGCTGCAGGCCGAGCCCGAGATCGACGCCATCTGGAACCACGACGACGACCAGGGCATCGGCGTCCTGGCCGCCATCCAGGAGGCCGGCCGCGACGAGTTCTTCATGGTCGGTGGCGCCGGTTCCGCCAACGCCATGCGCGAGATCCAGTCCGGCGAGTCCGTGCTGCAGGCCACCGTCCTCTACAACCCGTCCATGGCCTCCTCGGCCGTGCGCCTCGCCCGCGCCATCGCGCAGGGTCAGGGCCTCGACGGGCTGTCGGAGAACGACGTCCCTGCCGAGATCATCACCTACTCCGCGGTCGTGACCGCCGAGAACGTGGAGGAATACCTGCCGGTCGGCTTCGAGTCCTAGGACCCGACCGCGGCCGGCCGCGAGGCCGGCCATCCACCTGCACGACGGCGCGACCCGGGGGAGGGTCGCGCCGTCGTCGTTGTGTCACGCGGCCTGCTGGCTGGCTCAGCCGAGGGCATCGTGGCCGCGCAGGGACGCGGCGAGCCCGTCGGGGTAGTCGGTCAGGGCGTCCTGCACCACGACGACCTCCGCGCCGGTACTGGCGGCTGCGGCCAGCGCACCGTCTGCCAGCGGCACCCGGGTGGCCGGCAGGTCCAGCTCGTGGAGGCGGGCGGAGTCGGCGACGATCTGCGACGGCTCGTCGCCGATGTAGGCGTGGGCGTCCGCGGCGGCACGCAGGTGCACGACCAGCGTCTGGACTCGTCCCTCGAACAGCGCCCGCAGGACGTCGTGGCGGCCGGTGACCCCGTCGCCACGGCCGACGGCGTCGGTGACCGCACGCTGGCGGGACGCACGGTGGTACGCGGCGGCACGCCGCACGGCCGCATCGGCCTCGTCCTCCACGTGCTCGGCGGAGCCGTCCTCGGCGCGCCCGCCGGTCTCGAGGTCGGTCACGAGGTCCTGAAGGTCGTCGGGCAGCAGGTCACGCAGCAGCGCCACGGCGGTCTCGTCGCCGGTCAGGGCGATCAGCTGGAGGTGGCGGTCGCGCACCTCCTGGGTCAGGCGGTCGGCGACGAGGCGCAGGTTCTCCTCCCACTGCTCCTCGGCCCGCTGCTGGAAGCGACGCTGGGACCAACCGCCGGGGTTGGACTTGGTGATGTGCTGGTCCTCGCCGTCGACGGTCAGGTCGATCTCGTCGTGGCTGGCCGTGACCAGCTCGACGTCGGCCCCGACCCGGTCGACCTTGACCAGGGCATGGGGGATCCACGTCTGCTGGGCGGCCATCAGCTCGCCCAGGGCGGGAAGCGGTCCGGCGGTGGCGCCGGCAGACAGCGTCTCGGCGGTCGCGAAGACGGCGACGTCATCGGGGCCTGCGACGGCGACGAGCGTCGCGGCGTCGGCGTGCCCGTGGTCACGGAGGGCCTGGACCACACGGTCGGCCGTGCCCTCGCCGTCGTCGTCGAGCAGCTCGACCACGCGACGGTGGGTGTTGGACAGCTCGACGTCGAACCGGTCGTCGGCGTCGGTGGACTGGCTGGGCGCCGGCACCGTCACGGTCACCAGCGCTCGTTCGGCGCTGCGTCGGAGGACGGGATCAGGGGTGAGGGTGGTGTGCGTCATGGCCATTGCGTTCCCGGATCCCCCGGCGTCAACCCCCCGGCACCCGGCACACGGTCGCACAGGTTCCGCTGCCCCCGCCCCCGGTCGGCGCGATCGGGGCCTGCGTCGCGCATGGGCGACGACGGGCGCGATCCGCGGTGAGCCCCTGGGCTAGGCGGGGCGGGCGGTGCGCAGCACCTCGGCCACACGGCCGACGGCGTCGACCACGACCTCGGGTGGGTTGGCCGCGTAGCACAGCCGGAACAGGCCCGGCTCCGGCGCACGGAGCGCCGACCCCGGGGTCAGGTTCACACCTGCCTCGTCGAGGACGCGCTGCCACAGGCGGTGCTCGGCCTCGAACGTGGGCGCCTCCAGCCAGCCGCGCAGGTCGCAGAGCACGAAGAAGCCTGCGGTCGGGGGCAGGTGGGGGACGGCGGCGTCGGCGAGGGTCCGGCTGACCGTGGTGGCGAGCGCCCCCAGCCGGTCGCGCATGGCGTCGAGGTAGGTGTCGACCCAGCCGTCGTCGGCCAGCATGGCGGCGATCGCGTGCTGGGCGATGCTGGAGACGCCCGTCCAGATGCCCTGCAGCTCGATGGCGTTGCGCAGCGCCTCGTGCTCGGTGACGACGACGCCGCAGCGCAGCCCGCTCATGCCGAAGTCCTTGCTGACCGCCCAGACCACGTGCTGGTACTCCCCGAGGGAGGGGCGGAGCCGACCGACGCTGTGGAAGTCGGTCCCCTCGCCGAACACCGTCAGCCCGTACACCTCGTCGGCGATGACGTGCACCCGGCGGTCCTCCGCCCATGCGACCAGCGCCTCCACCTCGTCGGCGTCACGGACCTGCCCCCTCGGGTTGTCGGGGTTGGTCAACAGCAGGACCGGGGTCGGCCGGCCGGCGTCGGTCCGGGCCCGGTCCAGCATGTCGGGGGTCAGCCGGTACCCGTCCTCGGCCGTGGTCGGGACCGCCACGACCTCCAAGCCCGCGCGGGCCCCGAGGTCCGGCCAGAACCCGGCGTAGGACGGGGTGGGCACGAGCACGCCGTCGCCGGGGTCGCCCAGCACGAACGCCATCGCCTCGAGCACGGCGCTGGCCCCGGACAGGACTCCCACGTGGGTCGGGTCGATCGCCCGTCCGAACAGGCGGTCGCCCAGCAGCCCCGCGACCGCCTCGCGCAGCACCTGCCGGCCGGCGTTGTCGTCGTAGCCGACCACACGCGGAGGGACGGGCGGGAAGGACTCCAGCCGAGGCCCCAGCAGGTCGAACATCTGCAGGTTCTCGGCGATGGCCAGGCTGACGTAGCCGGGATCGTCCTTGCGGGCGACGTGGGCGTCGATGTAGCTGGCGAAGCCGCCCGACACCATCCCGTTCCCACGAGAGGAGAGGGTCACGCTAGATGTCCCGCTCCAGGGTCTGCCGGCGGGCCGGGCCGACCGACACCCATCGGATGGGCGTGCCGCTGAGCTCCTCGAGCCGCTCGACGTAGGCCTGCGCCTGCTTGGGCAGCGTGGCGTACTCCGTCACCTCGGTGATGTCGGTGCGCCAGCCCTCCATCTCCTCGTAGACCGGCTCGGCGTGGTGGAACGCGGTCTGGTGCGGCGGGAAGTGCTCGAACTCCTCGTCCTGGTAGCGGTAGGCCGAGCAGACCTTGAGGGTGTCGAACTCGCTGAGGACGTCGAGCTTGGTGAGGAAGTGCTCGGTGAGGCCGTTGACACGGGCGGCGTAGCGGGCCAGGACGGCGTCGAACCAGCCGACGCGACGGCGACGGCCGGTCGTGGTGCCGAACTCACGACCGACGGCGGTCATGCGCTCGCCGATGTCGTCGTGCAGCTCGGTCGGGAACGGGCCGGCGCCGACGCGGGTCACGTAGGCCTTGGTGATGCCGATGACCCGCTCGATGTGCTTGGGACCGAGCCCCGCGCCGGTCATGGCACCGCCGCTGACGGGGTTGGAGGAGGTGACGAACGGATAGGTGCCGTGGTCGAGGTCCAGCAAGGTGCCCTGCGCGCCCTCCAGCAGGACCGTCTCGCCCTTCTCCAGGCCCTCGTGCAGCAGCATCATCGTGTCGGCGATGTAGGGGCGGAGCCGTTCGGCGTAGACCGCGTACTCGGTCTCGATGTCGACGGCCTTCATCGGCAGCCGGTTGTAGACCCGCGACAGGATCGCGTTCTTCTCCTTGAGCACGACGTCCAGCTTCTGCCGGAAGATCTTCATGTCGTACAGGTCCTGCACGCGCAGGCCCACACGCGAGGCCTTGTCGGCGTACGTCGGGCCGATGCCCCGCTTGGTGGTGCCAAGCTTCTGACGGCCCAGGTACCGCTCGGTGACCGCGTCGAGCTCGCGGTGGTACGGCATGATCAGGTGGGCGTTGGAGGAGATCTTCAGGCGCGAGACGTCCAGGCCCTGCTCGACCAGGCCGTCGAGCTCCTCCAGCAGCACACCGGGGTCGACCACGACGCCGTCGCCGATGACGGGTGTGACGTGGCTGTACATCACGCCGCTGGGGACGAGGTGCAGCTTGAGGGTGGTGTCGCCCACGATGATCGTGTGGCCGGCGTTGTTGCCGCCCTGGTACCGCACGACGTAGTTGACGTCGTCGGCCAGCAGGTCGGTGGCCTTGCCCTTCCCTTCGTCGCCCCACTGGGTTCCGACGATGACGATGGCTGGCACGGTGGTTCGCTCGCTTCCGGTGCTCGGGAGGCCGCGGATGTCACGGCAGGATGCCTGATCGTAAAGGGTCGGGTGCCCTCTTGCCTCGTGCCGGAGGGGCCGGGGTGTGCCCTATGCTCCGCCCTCCCTGGAGTCGGAGGAACCACCGTGAACAAGTACAGCGTTGCAGCCGCCACCGCGGCGATCGGATTCGGTGCGGGCGAGCTGCTCGCGCCCGACAGGACCATGAAGGTCTTCGGGGTGGCCGACGAGGACCTCAGCCCGTCGATGCGGACGATCGTCCGGGCCTTCGGCGCCCGCAACCTCAGCTACGGCGCGATGATGCTGACCAAGCAGGGTCGGAAGGCGTTGCTGGCCGCGCTGCCGCTGTTCGTGGCCTCCGAGGCGGCGGCCGCCGGCCTTTCGGTCACGCGGGACGAGGTCTCCCCCGTCCTGCCCGCGCTGGGTGCCGGCGCGACCCTGGTCGTCGCTGCCCTGCTCGTGAAGGGCCGCTAGCGACGGGGGCGGCTCAGCCGCGTTCGAGGGCGCGGATCAGCATCGCTGGGTCGGCGTTGCCGCCGGAGCAGACGACCGCCGTGGTGCGCCCCTCGGTCGGGACCTTCCCCGTCAGGACCGCCGCAAGCGCGATCGCGGCACCCGGTTCGACGACGACCTTCAGCTCGATCATCGCGGTCGCCATGGCGTGCAGCGCATCGTCGTCGGAGACCGTCAGCACCTCGTGGAGCAGCCGGCTGTTGATCGGCCAGGTCAGCCGGCCGGGGGTCTCGGTCTGCACGGCGTCGCAGATGGAGCGGGCGTCGGGGTCGTTGCGAAGGCGTTCGCCCGCCGCGATCGACCGGCGGGTGTCGTCGAAGTCGTCGGGCTCCACCGCGACCCGGCGGGTGTCGGGTGAGTCGGCCTCCAGCGCCAGCATGCACCCGGCCGACAGGCCGCCGCCGGAGATCGGCACGACTAAGGTGTCGAGGGTCGCGCCGAGCTCGGCGGCCTGCTCGATGACCTCCAGCCCGAGGGTCCCCTGGCCGGCGATGATGTCGGGGTGGTCGAACGGCGGGACGACGACCATTCCGCGTTCCTCGGCGATGGCCGTGCCGACGGCCTCGCGGTCCTGGGTGTAGCGGTCGTAGGTGACGACCTCGGCTCCGTACTCGCGGGTGTTGGTCAGCTTCATGGCCGGGGCGTCCTCGGGCATGACGATGACGGCGGTCACGCCGGCCATGCGGGCGGCCAGGGCCACGGCCTGCGCGTGGTTGCCCGAGGAGAACGCCAGCACGCCAGCGCGCTTCTCCTCCTCCGTCAGGCGGGAGATGCGGTTGAACGCCCCGCGGAACTTGAACGCCGCAACCTTCTGCAGCGACTCGGCCTTGACCAGCAGACGACCGCCGACGCGTTCGTTCAGCCGGGGCGACTCCAGCAGCGGGGTCCGCACGGCGTGGCCGGCCAGCCGCTCGGCCGCTGCCCGGACGTCATCGATGGTCGGCAGGTCGGTGGTCACCGGTTCATCGGCTCCTCGGTCGGTTCGGGCTGCGGGACCCGCCCTGGCTGGCCCGGGACGCGTGTGCGATCGACGCCGCCGGGAGACGTCCATGGCACACGGGGTCGGTCGGCGTGTGCGATCCCCAACTCGTGGGGTCGTTCATGCCACACGTTGCGCGGGGGTGTGTGCGTTCCCCAGCCCGTGGAGGCGTCCATCGCACACGCCACTGTGCGGACCGGCCGACGTGTCCGGACCGGCCGACGTGTCAGGACCGCTCGATGCGTGCCCAGGGGGACGCTGTCCCCCTTCGACCCCCTGAGCGGTCATCGCGGTCCAGTGGTGTCTTCAGGACCGCTCGATGCGGAACCGGATGCGGACGTGGGTGTGGAACTCGCTGATCTCGGTTCCCTCGACGACGGCCGACTGCTCGAGCACGTCGAAGCCCTGGATGCCGCGGAGGGTCTTGGCCGCCTCGTCAAGGGCCTTGGAGGCAGCGTCCTGCCAGCCCTCCGTCGAAACGCCGACGAGATCGATGGTCTTGATGACGGCCACGGGAGGCTCCTGTTCCGGGACGCGGATGTGGGTGGCGGGGGCCGCATGCTACCGAGCGCGACCGGCCCGACGCGAAGCGGGCACCGAGGAAGAGGTGTGCTGGTCAGTCCCGCCGGGCGTAGTAGGGAAGGTGGAACGCGACGTCCTCGGTCTCGCCGTCGCAGCCCTCGACGCAGTCGAACTCGACCTCGTACATCACCGGCCAGAGCTTGCCGGTGACCAGCCACGTGTCGGTCGTGGGGTCGTAGGCGATGCCGTTGAGCACGTCGGCGTTGCCGTCCTCGTCCTCCGCCCAGCGCCCGTTCGGCAACGCGATCGCGCTGGCGTCGACCTCGCCCGCGGTGCCGTCGGTGGTGTCGATGACGAGGATCCGGTTGGTCTGCCACACGTTGGCCAGCACCAGGTCGGTGCCCGCCACGCACTCCAGCTCGTTGATGCGGTCCACGGGTTCCCCGTCGAGGGTGACGGTGACCTCGTTCAGCGTGGCGAACGTGTCGGGGTCGCGTTCGGTGAGGGTCGCCGTGCCGTTGGACATCCACAACGATCCGCGTGGCATGTCGCAGATGCCCCACCCCTCGCCCACGTAGGTGTGGGTGCCGGTCTGCTCGAGGGTGTCGCGGTCGTAGACGTGGGCGATCTCGTTCTGCCAGGTGATCTGCACGATCCGGTCCCCGACGACGGTCGCCCCCTCGCCGAACTCCTCCTCACCCAAGGGGGTGGAGGAGAGGACGGCTCCGGTGGAGGGGTCGATCTCGGTCATCGCCGACTGCCCGTACAACCCGCGGCTCTCGAACAGCCGGCCCTCGTGGAACTCCAGCCCCTGGGTGAACGCCGAGGCGTCGTGCGGACGTTCGCCGACCACCCGCAACGTGTGCACCCGACCGGAGAAGGGCGTGCCGGTGGCGTCGTCTCCCTCGCTCGGCGCCGGCGACTCGGTCAGGTCGTCCAGCAGGTCGGGGACCGTCGGACCGGTCGCCGACTCGGTCGCGGCGGGCCCGCAGGCCGACAGCAGGCCGAGGAGGCCCAGGAGCACCAGTGGGGACAGTCGCTGCATGGCCTCGACTCTGGCACGATCCGCCCCGTCGCGCCCGCCTCAGGCTGCCCCGAGTGGCGAGGTCGGCCCCGAGTGGGCAAGGCTGGGCGCCGACGAGATCAACGACGATCGACGAGCCGAGACCCCCGGAGGTCCACCAAGACAATGAGCACCATCGACGACATCACCAGCCTGCTGGGCGACGACGCGAGCACCCTCCTGGAGCACCAGGCGACGGTTGGCTCCGACCTGCTGACGCTGCCGGGTGGTGACATCGTGGACCGCGTCTACGCCCACACCGACCGCAACAACCGCGTGCTCGGCAACCTGCAGTGGCTGGTCCAGTCCGGGCGGCTGGCCGGATCAGGCTACGTCTCGATCCTGCCCGTCGATCAGGGCATCGAGCACTCGGCGGGTGCCTCGTTCGCCCCCAACCCGGCGTACTTCGACCCCGAGAACATCGTCCGCCTAGCGGTCGAGGGTGGCTGCAACGCCGTCGCGTCCACCTTCGGCGTCCTGGGTGCGGTCAGCCGCAAGTGGGCCCACAGGATCCCGTTCATCGTCAAGGTCAACCACAACGAGCTGCTGACCGCGCCGAACACCTTCGACCAGATCAGCTTCGGCACGGTCGACCAGGCCTACGACATGGGCGCGGCCGGCATCGGCGCGACGATCTACTTCGGCTCCGAGGAGTCCAACCGCCAGATCGTGGAGGTGGCCGAGCAGTTCGCCCACGCCCACGAGCTCGGCATGTTCACCGTGCTGTGGTGCTACCTGCGCAACTCGGCGTTCAAGGTCGGCGGGACCGACTACCACGTCGCTGCGGACCTGACCGCCCAGGCCAACCACCTCGGCGTGACGCTGGAGGCCGACATCATCAAGCAGAAGCTGCCGGAGAACAACGGCGGCTACTCGGCGATGAACAGCGGTGACTCCAGCTACGGCAAGCTGGACCAGAAGATCTACACCGAGCTGTCCAGCGACCACCCGATCGACCTCTGCCGCTACCAGGTGCTGAACTGCTACTCGGGTCGCATCGGGCTGATCAACTCCGGCGGCGCCTCCTCCGGTGCCACCGACAAGGCAGAGGCCGTCCGGACCGCCGTGGTCAACAAGCGCGCCGGTGGCATGGGCCTGATCTCCGGCCGCAAGGCATTCCAGCGCCCGATGGCCGAGGGTGCCGAGCTGCTGCACGCGATCCAGGACGTGTACCTGTGCGACGAGGTGACGATCGCGTAGGAGGCAACAACCCGTGGCGCGGAGCGCCTTTCGGGTTGGCCCGAGTGCGCGATCCCGGGGGTCTGGGGGCGGAGCCCCCGGGTGAGCATCGCGTAGGAGGCA